>CAZBWH010000065.1:0-12920 GCA_964495595.1 uncultured Burkholderiales bacterium
GACGCAAACTCGCTCGTCTTTATCCTCGTGTTTCAACGTGACTGGCTACTAGTCGGAAAACACGATCTTGAGCGAAGAATCCACCGCAGCCCGATCAACGTAGCCGATGGTGTTGGGGTTACCGGCCACCAGCTTTTTGACATCGCCCGTGCCGGGAATTTCGAATGGTGGCTGCCCCTTGCCGGTAAAGATCATTCTCGACCAATACCCCTTCATCTGCGCCGGCGTTTTGCCGGCGATCCGCAAATAGAATTGCTCGCGGACCGGATGGCTATCCGGCAGATCGAAAGGCATGGCAAACATGCCGCCGGGAAAAGTATTGGTCTTGCCCAGGAATATCTGTGCGATCTGTTCTGCGCTCATCGGCTGAACCGGGCTTTTGGCGCTGACCACCACGACCATGTCAGCGTGGGCGGCCGCGATCGTCCACCACAGCAGCAGCCCGGGGCGAAACCAAGGGTAAAAGTTCATGCGCACACCCTGTCAGAACACGAAATCGGCGCTCAGGCTGTAGGCATTCAGCCTGCCGTCAAAACCAGCCGCCGGGGTCGACACTGCTGACAAACCATTGTGCTGCGAGCCTGTCATGTTGAGGCGGTCCCATTGCGCCTTGAATGCCAGATTGCGCAGCAGATCCAGCCGCACGCCGGCACTGGTGGTGCGCTGGCTGCGATCGGTCAACACCCCGTTGACCGCAGTTGCCAGCGTCGTGGCAATGGCCGGTGTGGCAGCATCGACTGCGGCCACACCGATGCTGCGCACGGCAATCCGTGGTTCGGCGCTCGTGCTGACCTGACGCAGCCGCGAAACGACCACAAACGGAGTCCAGCGACCCAGGCGGCTGGCAGCGCTGAGATACCACGCACGGGTAGCGGCCAGGGCACCGGTTTCGGTGCTGCGGCCGGTGTATTCGGCACTCAGGTGCCATCGCGGCCAGTCAGCCACCAGGCCGATTCCCTGGAATACGGCCCGCTTGTCGTCCATTGCCAGATCGGCAGCGGCAGCGGCACAACCGGGGCAGGCTCCGGCCCAGGCAGACGCCGGAATCAAGGGCGATGGCGTGGCCGACAGCGCCCGCACGACAGCATCAATGCGATCCGAACTGCCCTTGAGCACCGCCCGGTGATAGCCGTAACGCAACAGGTACGGCCCTTGCTCGTACATGACATTCAGCCCTGCCGCATTGGTCAGCTGCAGATCAAGCACCGAAGACGGAGGCGCCCAGAAACGGGTCTCGGTGCCGCCGACATAACCCTGCAGCGACAGGCTGGCCATGCCCAGTGGCTGCTTGAACAGCAGATCCAGTCCGTCATGGCGGGAAAAGAGCACCTGGCCGTAGACATCGGCCGGCGGGCGCACCCAGGGGCCGGCGAACAACAGGCTACGGTAATCGGACAACATATAGAACGGTGTGCCCAGCCGCCCCAGTCTGACATGCAGGCCAGGCGAGGCTCGCAGGCTCAGAAAAGCCCACTCGACTTCTGGCTGGAAATCATTTTCTGCCCGGCGTCTGGCCAGCACCTGCACCACCCCGGAATAGATCTCGCTGAACTCGGCATTCAACTGCGCAGCCAGTACGCTGTCGAGGTCGGCCGACCAATGGCCCTTGCGGGCACCATTGGCATGGTTGCCCGGTTGCGGGGTGTACTCCACCTCGTCGCGGTCGGTTTGTACCAGGGTCACCGCGCCGAAGCCACTCAAGCGAACGGCATCATCGGATTCGTTGGCTCCTTCTGCCCATCCGGCCTGCAAGGCAGCCCACATTGCGGCCCCGGCGATCGCCATTCCGGGTCTTGGGCGGCGCGGTGCAATCGGGTGGCCCGGATCAGCTGCCGGGCGGGGAGTGTGCCTGCAGCACCAGAGAAGATCCCGCCTGACAGGCATCCGCCAGCCGCGCCACGCAGCGGCAGGTGTGCGCAGCCAATCAATCGGTATTTCCATGGCGCCTCCCCGGCCGTTTCCGGCCTCATCCGCTCGCCGACTGTCGGTGCAGCGGTTTTACCGTTATAGCCGACAACGCAACGGGAGGCAGGCCGGAATGTCAGTCACCGCGTATCGCCAGCGCAGCCTGGTACAACTGCTTGCGATTGGCGCCGCTGATCCTGGCCGCCAGCGACGACGCCTGCTTGACCGGCAGCTCCTCCAGCAAAATGGCCAGCACCCGCAACGCCTCGGCATCCAGTGCCTCGCCCGGCTCGACCACCGGCGCACCCTGCACCACCAGGACAAATTCTCCGCGCTGGTGATTGCTGTCGGCCGCCAGCCAGCCCGGTGCGTTGGCCAGCGGGCAACGGTGAATCTGCTCGAAAGCCTTGGTCAGCTCACGCGCCAGCACGATCTGGCGCTGCGGGCCGAACACTGCCAGCAGGTCGTTGACACATTCGACGATCCGGTGCGGCGCCTCGTAGAACACCAGGGTTGCCGGCTGTTCGCGCAGCGCCTGCAACGCCGACTGGCGCTGGCCCGATTTGGGCGGTAAAAAGCCGCAGAACAGGAAATGCGGCTCGGTAAAGCCGCTCACCGACAAGGCCGCCACGGCTGCATTGCAGCCTGGCACCGGCACCACCGGCAACCCGGCGGCACGCACGGCATCGACCAGCAGCGCACCGGGGTCGGATACCGACGGGGTGCCGGCGTCCGACACCTGCGCCACCGACTTGCCCTCGCGCAGCCAACCGATGATGCGCTCGGCTTCACGCGCCTCATTGTGCTCGCGCAGGCTGATCTGGCGTGCCTGAATGCCCAGCATTGCCAGCAGCTTTTGGGTCACCCGAGTGTCTTCTGCGGCAATCAGGTCGACCTGCGACAACACTTCGACCGCACGGCGGGAAATGTCGCCCGCATTCCCAATCGGAGTGGCGACCACATATAATGTGCCGGTTTCCACGGCCTGAAGAGCATGATGCGACACGGTTTCTATCCCTCGAAATGGCTTTTGCTGGGCTCCTTACTATACGGGCTGACTGCCGTTGCAGCCAGCGACGTACCTGCATCGGCCAGCACCAGCCCGCTGCCGGAAACCCGGCCGGCCGAAGCCAGCTCCTTGCCTGAATCGCAGCCCGACGGGCCGGCGCCGTTCATCGGGGTGATCCTGCCGCTGCAATCACGGCAACTGGGCCCGGTGGCCGATGCCATCAAGGCGGGCATCAATGCAGCGGTCGCGACCGATGGCAAATACGGGCCGGCAGTGCGCTTCTACCCGGCCAACGAACAAACCGACGACGTGCTGTTCGTCTATCGCCAGGCCCAGGAAGAAGGGGCGCGCGCCATCATCGGCCCGCTGACCAAGCCGGCCATCGCCCAACTGGTGCGCAGCAATCTGGCCATGCTGCCCACGCTGGCGCTGAACACGCCGGACAATGGCGTCCAGCCACCAGCCACCCTGTACAGCTTCGGGCTGGGAATCGAACAGGAAGCCCGGCAGATCGCCCGGCAAGCCTGGGCGGAAGGCAAACGCCGGGCGCTGTCGCTGGCACTGGACAATGCCTTCGGCAAGCGACTGCAAACGGCCTTCAACGAAGAATGGAAACGGCTGGGCGGCGAGCTCACCGAACTGACGCTGGCGGTCAACCGTCCCAACTACAGCCAGGTGCGCAGCCTGATCGAAGAACAGCCTCCCGAACTGGCATTCCTCGCCGTCGATGCCCGACGCGCCAAGCTGTTGCGGCCGTATCTGGGCGAGTTGCCGCTGTACGCCACCTCGCAGATTTCCAACGGCCGGCCCAACTCCGGCACCATGCGTTCGCTGGCGGGGCTGAGTTATGTCGAAATGCCGTGGTTTCTTGAGCCGCAGCGTCCGGAAATAGTCCGCTATCCACGGCCGGCAAGGCCGCTGCACATTGATCTGGAGCGCATGTACGCACTGGGGATTGACGCCTGGCGTCTGGCCAGCTTTCTGGTCGGGCCGCCCCCCGCCAGGCTGACACTCGAAGGCGTCAGCGGCAGGATCGAACTGACCGCCACCCGGCAATTGCAACGCCAGCCATCGCCGGTCATCGTCGGTGCTGCCGGCGATGAAGACCCCGACCCAGCCGAGCCGCAATGAATCCACAAGGCGCCGCTGCCGAAGACCGGGCACTGCAATTCCTGCAACAGCGCGGCCTGACCCTGCGCCAGCGCAACTACCGCAGCCGCTTTGGTGAAATCGACCTCATCATGCAAGACGGTGCCACGCTGGTGTTCATTGAAGTCAAAGCCCGCACGGGCAAAGGCTTTGGCGGCAGCGCGGCCGCGATTACCGGCAGCAAGATCCAGCGCCTCACCGCCACCGCGCAGCAGTATCTGGCTGGCCTGCCGGCCACCCCACCCTGCCGTTTCGACGCCATTCTGCTGCAGGGCAACGACCCGCCGCAGATAGAATGGCTGCAAAACATCATTCAAGCCTGAGACACCGACCTGATCCATGGACCTGATTACCCGCATCCAGCAACAAATGGCCGACAGCATCGAAGCGATCCAGCTCGCCCAGGAAATGCTCGCACCCGAACTGGCCCGCGCCGCCGAACGGCTGATCGAATGCCTGATGGCTGACGGCAAGATCATCACCTGCGGCAACGGTGGCGCCGCCGCAGCCGCCCAGCGTTTTGCCAGCCTGATGCTCAACCGCTTCGACAAGGAGCGCCCCGGCCTGGCCGCCTACGCCCTGTCGGCTGATTGCGCCACCCTGAGCGCGATTGCCTGTGACCACGATTTCGAACACGTCTACTCGAAACAGCTCCGGGCGCTGGGCATGCCACAGGACGTGCTACTGGCAATCTGCCCCAACGGCCATTCACCCAACATCATCGAAGCCATCCACACCGCACACGAACGGCAACTGGGCGTGATCGCCCTCACTGGCGGGGACGGCGGCGAAATCGGCAACCTGCTCGGCGCCGACGACATTCACCTGTGCCTGCCGGCCGACCGCACCGCCCGCATCGACGAACTGCACGTGCTCGCCCTGCACTGCCTGTGCGACGCGATTGATTGCCAACTGCTCGGAGCCGACTGACATGCGTACCCGCCCCTTGCTTGCCGCCCTGCTGCTCGCCAGCACCCTCAACGGCTGCGCCGTCCTGGTAGCCGGAGCCGCTGCCGGCGCCCTGGTTGCCACCGACCGCCGCAGCAGCGCCGTGCAACTGGACGACCAGAGCATTGAAATGAAAGGCGACGCCCGCCTGCGCGAACAACTGCCAGTCGAGGCCCGCATCTACCTCACCAGCTACAACCACAAGGTATTGATTACCGGCCACGTCAGCAACGACAGCGCCAAGGCCGAAGCCGAGCGCGTCGTGCGCGCCATTCCGCACGTCGGCCAGATCTACAATGAATTGATCGTCGGCAGCCGGGCCGGCAACGCTCCCTACCTGAACGACACCCTGCTGACCTCGCGGGTGAAAACCCGGCTGCTGGAAAAAAGCCAGCAGCTGTACCTGAACCACGTCAAGGTCACCAGCGAAGCTGGCATCGTCTACCTGATGGGCCAGCTCACCCCGGCCGAAGCCGAGGCCGCAGTCGAAATCGCTGCCACGACCTCCGGCGTCGAGCGGGTGGTCAAGCTGTTCGAATATCGCGCCCAGTAAATTCACGCTGCCGCGCCACGGCCGGGCGGCACGGCAGCGTCTTGCAACCCGGCCCGCCAGACAGGAATCCCTTTGAGCACACTGCCCCCCTGCCCCCAATGCCAGTCCGCCTACACCTACGAAGACGGCAGCCAGCTGGTTTGTCCCGAATGTGGCCACGAATGGAGCCGCGACGCTACCGCTGCCGCCGATGAACAGCGGGTGTGGAAAGACGCCCACGGCAACGTCCTGCAGGATGGCGACACCGTCACCCTGATCAAGGACCTGAAAGTAAAAGGCGCCTCGTCAGTGCTGAAAGTTGGCACCAAGGTCAAGAACATCCGCCTGATCGAAGGCGACCACGACATCGACTGCAAGATTGACGGCTTTGGCGCCATGCAGCTGAAATCGGAATTCGTCAAGAAAGCCTGACCCGCACCCCGCCGGCCTGCACACCGCTCTGGTATTGTTCTGCAGCCTTGGGCCCGCCTTCAGCCACCCACCGCCCGCCAAGCGGCATCCGCCAGCTCGGCGGCCAACTGTGCTGGCGGCGTGCTCACCCGGCCGGACAACCAGGCGCGGCAGTATTCCTGCGCCGGGCCGACGATCAGCGCCGGGTAGAGCTCCAGTGGCAAGGCACGCAGCGCGCCGCTGTCCAGCCACGGCTTGAAATGGCCGAACACAGCACGAAAATGCGCCTGATTGCGTTGCGCCAACTGCTCACCATCGGGGCTGCGGCCGACCAGCGTACGGGCCTGGAATACAAAGCGCGCCAGTTCCTGATTGGCCGTAACCCAGTCCACATATGTCACCACCATCGCCTTGACCGCCGTTTCGGCATCGGCCGAACGTGCCAGCGCTGCCTGCAGTTGCTGCCAGTAGCCATCCAGCCCGGACAGGAACAACTGGGCAACAATGCCCTCCTTGTTGCCGAAATGATGGTAAATGCTGCCCACGCTGGCACCACAACGGGTGCGAATCGTGTCGATGCGGGTAGCTTCGATTCCCTGTTCATTGAAGCAGGCCAGGGCGGCCTGCAGAATGTCCTGTTTCCGGTCGAGTTTGTCGTTCATTCGTGCGTCCGAATAGCGTGCAATACCGCTTGCACTAGAATTGTTTTCTAGAATATTATTCTAATCACTGCGATCTACCGGCACCCGCCGGACCAGCAGTCGCCTGTCAGCCAGCCGCACGCTGGCCCCTCACCCGAACAAGGAGACCGTGTCATGAGCCAAGCCCTACAGTTCTACCAAAGCGCCGGCAATGAAGCATTCAGTAAAATGGTATGCCAGATGGCGCCATATTTTGCCACCATCGAGCCGCTGTTCATCGACCTGAAACCCGGCTATGCCGAAATCAAGCTGCCGTTCCGCCGCGAAGTCACCAATCACCTGGGCACCGTACACGCCATCGCCATGTGCAATGCCGCCGAACTGGTAGCCGGCACCATGACCGACGTATCGATTCCAGCTGGCAGCCGCTGGATTCCGAAAGGCATGACCGTCGAATACCTGGCCAAAGCCAAGACCGACCTGCGCGCCGTGGCCGACGGCAGTGGCGTCGACTTTAGCCAGCCGGGCGATGTCGTGGTGCCGGTGGAAGTGTTCGATGAGGCCGGGCAAAAAGTATTCAGCGCCCGCATCACCATGAACGTGAAGCCAGGCTAACCGCCAGACATCCCCGGCATCCTCTCCACCCCACCGGCCTGCACGCCGCTCTGGGCTTGCCTCACAGGCCGGCCTGCACGCCGCTCTGGTATTGGCTCGCAGCCTGGTGCCTCACGCAGTGGATGGGTGCCGGATAAAGCAACACCCCGACCGTCAACGGTTCGGGGTGTTGTCTGGCGAAGGGCCGCGAGTTCAAGCTCAGCCGCCTGCCTGCCAGCCGCCGCCCAGCGCCTTGTACAGCTCCACCGTCGCCAGCAGCCGGTCGCGTTTTTCCTGGATCAGCGCCAGCGCGGCGTCGTTGGCGTTGCCCTGCGCAACCAGCACTTCGAGGAAGGCCGAATAACCCGATTTGTAACGCAGCTCCGCCAGCTGCAGGCTCTTGCCGGCGGCGTCGGCCGCCTGTTGCGCCGCGGCTTCGCTGTCGGCGGCACTGCGCAGCTTGATCAGCGCGTTGTTGACGTCGACAAACGCGTTCTGCACCGCGCGCTGGTAGCCGGCCAGCACTTGTTTCTGCTGCGCCGTGACCTGATCGGTGCGTGCGGCCAGTTTGCCGAAATCGAACAGCGGCAGGTTCAGCCCGATACCGGCCGACCAGATGCGCGAGCCGGCTTTCAGCAGGTCGCCCAGTTCCTGGCTTTCGCCGCCGTAATTGCCGGTCAGCGAAATCGAAGGGAACAGTGCTGCCTTGGCGACGCCGATGCGGGCGTTGGCGGCGATCAGCTCGGCTTCGGCCTGGCGCACGTCCGGCCGGGATTCGAGCAATTGCGACGGCAGGCCGGCCGGCGGCGTGGCCGGCTGCGGCAGGCTGCGCAGGTCGCCGGCGGCAATGCCCTGGCCGGGTTTGCCGCTCAACAGGCCGAGCTGCTGTTCGGTCAGCGCGCGTTGCTGCTGCAGCGCCAGCAGCTGGCGCTGCAGGTTGGCTACACTCAAGGTCGCCTGCTGCACGTCCAGCTCGGCGGCCACGCCGCCCCTCGCGCGGCGGCTGGTCAGATCCAGCGCCTGCTGGCGGCTGGCCAGCGAGCTTTGCAACGTCTGGATCTGCGCATCCTGCGCGCGCAGTGTCAGGTAACCCTGCACCACGCTGCCGGCCAGCGTCAGGTTCAATGCTTCGCGGGCAAACCGGCTGGCCTGCGACTGGGCACGCGCCACCTCTTCGGCACGGCGCGCCTTGCCCCAGAAATCCAGCTCGTAGCTGGTGGAGAATACGCCGCGGAAGTTGTTGCGTACCGGGGTGGTCACCGGGTTGGCGCCGGTGGTGCTGACGCGGCTGCGGCTGCCGCCGGCCTGCAGGTCGAGCTGCGGCCACAGCGTGGCAGTCGCTTCGCGCAGCAGTGCATCGGTTTCTTCCACCCGCGCCAGCGCGCGTTGTACGTCGGTGTTGTGTTCCAGCGCATCGGCCACCAGCTGGTTCAGCTGCGGCTCGTTGAACTGTTGCCACCACCGGGCCTGCATCTGCTGCTGGCTGGCGCTGCCTGGCGCGGCGAATTGCTGCGGCAGCGGTGCCTGCGGGCGCTGGTAGTCGGGGCCGACGGCACAGCCGCCGATCAGGCCGATGGTGGCCAGTGCCAGGGTCAAACGGGTCGGTTTAGCCATGCTGGCCTCCTTTGTGGCTGTGTTCGCCGTGGTCGCCGGCCGGCATGGCCTGTTTGCCGGACGACAGCAGGCGGAAGAACAGCGGAATGAAGATGGTGGCGATGAAGGTCGCCGCCAGCATGCCGCCGAACACGCCGGTGCCCATCGAGCGGCGGGCTGCCGCGCCGGCGCCGGTGGCGGTAACCAGCGGCAACACGCCGAGCACGAACGCCAGCGAGGTCATCACGATCGGGCGGAAACGCAGACGGGCCGCTTCAATGGCTGCCGGATACAGCTTCATGCCTTCGGCGCGTTTCTGCGCGGCGAATTCGACGATCAGGATCGCGTTTTTCGCCGCCAGGCCGATCAACACCAGCAGGCCGATCTGGAAGTAGATGTCGTTCGGCATGCCGCGCAGCAATACCGCCACCAGCGCGCCAAGCAGCGCGAACGGGATCGCCAGGATCACCGCCAGCGGCAGCGACCATTTCTCGTATTGCGCCGCCAGGATCAGGAACACCATGACGATGCCGAACACGAAGGCTGCGGTCGAAGTCGAGCCGGTGCGTTTTTCCTGGTAGGCCTGGCCGGTCCAGGCGATATCGTAGCCGGCCGGCAGCGTGGCTTTGGCAACGTCTTCCACCGCCTGGATCGCTGCGCTGGAGCTGACGCCCGGCGAGCTGTTGCCCATGATCTTGGCGGCGGTGAAGCCGTTGTAGCGCTCCAGCTGCTCGGCGCCGACAATCGATTTGACCCTGATCACGGCCGCCAGCGGCGTCATCTGCCCGGCGGCGGTGCGCACGTACAGTTTGCCCAGGTCTTCCGGCTTCATCCGGTAGGCGACATCCGCCTGCAATTGCACGCGGTAGGTGCGGCCGAACTTGTTGAAGTCGTTGACGTACAGCGAACCCATGCTGGCCGACAGCGCGTCGAATACCTCGTTCAGCGGAATGCCGAGCGCGAGTGCTTTCTCGCGGTCGACGTCGACGTACAGCTGCGGCACGGTCGGGCGGAAGAAGCTGTTGATGCCGGTCAGTTCCGGACGTTTTCTCAGTTCGTCCATGAAGTCGTTCATCACGGCCGCCAGTTTCTGCGGATCGCCGTCGGCACGGTTCTGCAGGTAGACCTCGAAACCGCCAGCCGAACCCAGGCCGCGGATCGGTGGCGGGTTGAACACCAGCGCCATGCCGTCGCGCAGACCCATGCCCTGCATGAACAGCTGTTTCGACAGGTCTTCGGCGCCGATATTGCGTTCGTCCCAGTGTTTCAGCGGCAGGAACATGGTGCCGGAGTTGGTCTTGTTGCCGCCGCCGATCAGGTCGAAACCGGCAATGGCAAACATGTGGTCGATGGCGGGGTTTTTCGCCGCGCCCTGGCGGAACTGCTCCATGGTGTTGGCGGTACGCGTCACGGTCGCGCCATCCGGCAGCATGGTGGCCGAGATCAGGTAGCCCTGGTCTTCCGGCGGCACGAAGCTGGTCGGAATGCTGCGGAACAACCAGACGCTGCTGGCGATGACCGCGGCGAAAATCAGCAGCGAGAAGAAAGCGTGACGCATTGCCATGCCGACCGTGCCGGTGTAACCGCGGGTCAGTGCCTCGAAGAAGCGGTTGAACGGGGCAAACAGTTTCGATTCCTGATGCTGCGGCTTCAGCAGCAGTGCACACAGCGCCGGGGTCAGCGTCAGTGCGACGATGCCGGAAATCACCACCGCAATCGCCACGGTAACGGCGAACTGCTGGTACAGCTTGCCGGCCAGGCCGCCGAGGAATGCCACCGGCACGAATACCGCGCACAATACCAGCACGATGGCGACTACCGCGCCGGCCACTTCGCGCATCGCCTCGGTCGCGGCTTCGCGCGGCGACATGCCGCGTTCGGCCATCAGGCGTTCGACGTTTTCCAGTACCACAATCGCATCGTCGACGACGATACCGATCGCCAGCACCATCGCGAACAGCGTCAGCGTGTTGATCGAGAAACCGAACGCCCACAGACCGGCGAAAGTGCCGATCAGCGATACCGGCACCGCGATCATCGGGATCAGCGTCGCGCGCCAGCTCTGCAGGAACAGGTAAACCACCATCACCACCAGCAGGGCGGCTTCGAACAGGGTTTTGACCACTTCCTCGATCGAGGCCTTGACGAAGCGGGTGGTGTCGAACGGGATCACGTAATCGACGCCTGCCGGCATTTTCTGCTTCAGTTCGCCCATCTTGCCGCGTACCGATTCGGCCACTTCGAGCGCGTTGGCGCCGGTCTGCAGGAACACGCCGAGGCCGATGTTCGGTTTGCCGTCGAGACGGGTGGACAGGTCGTAGTTCTGTGCTCCGAGTTCGATACGGGCGACGTCTTTCAGCCGCAGGATGCCGCCGGGGCCGCTGGCGCGCAGTACGATGTTGCCGAATTCTTCCGGCTCCAGCATGCGGCCCTTGGCGGTGACGGTGAACACCAGCTGCTGCTCGGCCGGCGCAGGTTCCTGGCCGATCTTGCCGGCGGCGTATTGCGCGTTCTGCGCGCGGATCGCATTGGCGATATCGGTGGCGGTGACGCCGAGCTTGGCCATCCGGTCCGGCTTGAGCCAGACGCGCATCGAATAGTCGCGTGCGCCGAATACGATCACGTCGCCGACGCCCGGCAGCCGTTTCAGCTCATCAACCAGATTGATCGAGGCGTAGTTGGACAGGTACAAGGTGTCGTGGCTCTTGTCCGGCGAACCGAGTGCGACCACCAGCAGGATGTCGTTGGACTTCTTCTGCACGGTGATGCCGTTGCGGCGGACTTCTTCCGGCAGCCGCGGTTCGGCGATTTTCACCCGGTTGTTGACGTTGACGGTTGCGGTATCGACATTGGTGCCGACTTCGAAGGTGGCGGTAATGGTCAGTGCGCCGTTGCTCGACGCGGACGAGTTGAAATACAACAACCCTTCGACGCCGTTGAGCTGTTCCTCGATCGGCGCCGCGACAGTGCGGGCCAGCGTTTCGGCGCTGGCGCCGGGGTAGTTGGCGGTGATGGTGACGGTCGGCGGGGCGATTTCCGGATATTGCGATACCGGCAGTACCCGCGACGCAACCAGACCGGCGATGACGATGATGATCGAAATCACGGCGGCGAAAATCGGCCGTTTGATGAAAAAGTGCGCCATGGTTATTCCTTACGCTTTACCGGCCGGTTTGGCGCCAGCGGGCTGGATTTTCACCGGTGCACCGGGGCGGACCTTGATCAGGTTGTCGACAATGACCTGGTCGCCGGCTTTCAGGCCGCCGAGAATCACCCAGTCCTTGCCCTGCCATTCACCCGCCTGCACCGGCTTGATGCCGGCCTTGCCATCCGGGCCGACCACAAATACGAACTTGCCTTTGTCGCTGGTCAGCACGGCGGCCTGAGGCACCAGGAACACACCGTTGCGCTCGCCGGTCTGCAGCCGCACGCGGACGAACTGGCCCGGCAACAAGGTGCCTTCGCTGTTCGGCAATTCGGCGCGCAACTGCAGCGTGCCGAGTTTCAGGTCGATATTGCTGGCGGCGAAATTCAGCTTGCCGGCCACCGGCTCGGCGCCATCGGCACCGAATACTTCCACGCCCTTGACCGTGTGTTTGTTCAGCTGGCGTTTCGGCAGCTGATCCAGCTCGCTGTCGGCGACACTGAAGCGGACCCAGATCGGATCGGTCTGGGTGATGGTGGTCAGCAGGCTGTCGGCGCCGGTGCTGACCAGTGTGCCTTCGGATTTCTGCGCCCGGCCGGTCACGCCGCTGATCGGCGCGCTGACCTGTGCATATGACAGGTTCAGCTCGGCATCGCGCACTTTCGCCTGTGCCGCCAGCAGATTGGCCTTGGCGATGGCATTGGCTGAGGTGGTGTCGTCGTATTCTTTCTGGCTGATCGCATTCTGTGCCAGCAGGTTTTTCAGCCGCGCTGCTTCGCGACTGGTCTGCTCGACCCGTGCCTGGGTTTCGGCCAGCTGCGCCCTGGCCTGCGCCAGCGCGATTTCCAGCGGGGCGCGGTCGATCTGGAACAGCTTCTGCCCGGCCTTGACCACCGCGCCTTCTTCATAAGTGCGCTGCAGCAGAATGCCGCCGACGCGGGCGCGCACTTCGGTTTCCTTCGCCCCTTCGGTCTGGCCGACCACCTCGATGGA
>CAZBWH010000065.1:13020-18332 GCA_964495595.1 uncultured Burkholderiales bacterium
GTGTATTGGCATTTTGCCAACAAGGAAGCCCTGTTTCACGCCATGCGCGACCAGGTCACTCTACCGCTGCTCGACCGGCTGGGCGGCTCGCTGCTGCGGCCGAACGATGCCGACCCACTCGACGCCATCGCACGCTTCCATCTTGGCCTGTTCGACACCCTGCAACACGACCCGGTGGCCCGTCAGGTGTACGAGATCATGATTCTCAAATGTGAATATGTCGAAGAATTCGCCCACGAGCTGGCCAACCAGCAAGCCTACTGCAGTGAGATCGTCGGCAGTCTGGCCCACGCCTACCGCCAGGCCGCCCGGGTGGGGCAATTGCGCCCCGGCCTCGACCCCGATCTGGTGGCGCTGGACACCTTCATATTCATTTCCGGGCTGATCAAGGGCTGGCTGGCGGATGCCGGCAGTACGCTGGTTCGCCCACGCATCGCCGGCCTGATCCACAGCCACCTGGCGCTGCGCCGCAACTGACTTCAGCCTGCCCGGCACACCGCCGGGCCGCCCCATCCGATTTTTTGTCCGCAAGGAGCCTGTCATGCCAATCGACCGCAAATGGATTACCCCCCTGATCGCCGGCGCATTTCTGCTGTCGGCCGCCACAGGCGTACTGATCTTCTTTCATCTGGATTCCGGCGCCAACAAGCTTGTCCACGAGTGGCTGAGCTGGGTGCTACTGGCGGGAGCCGGCCTGCATGTCACCGTCAACTGGAAAGCATTCGTCAAGCACGTCACTGGCCGGCCGGGGATGCTGGTTGTCGGCGCCTTTGCCGTACTGTTGGCCGTCAGCTTCATCCCGCTGCGCGGCAAGGATGGCCCGCCGTTCGCCGCCCCGATCCGGGCGTTGGCCCACACCCCGCTGGCCACCCTGGCCCAGGTGGCGCAGATTCCGCCTCAGGAGCTGTTTGCCCGCCTGGCGAAGGCAGGCGTACCCGCCACCAGCGAACAGCAAACACTGAGCAACCTGGTCGGTGAAGATCCAAAACGCCAGCTGCGGGTGCTGCAGGGGGTATTCAGCCCGCAGGCCAACGCTCGCTGACAACCCGGCAGGCATCCGGGCGCTCGATTGGCTATAACGCTAGCAGCCTGTCAGACTTGCGCGATCGTAGCGAGCCGAGTGGGAAAACGGGTAAAAAAGGCCTGTTTCTCCCACTGGCGCAGCCGATCCGCCTCAAGCCCGACAGACTGCTGGCTGTGTAACCTTTTACCCACCTGAAACCTGAACCGCCCTGCCTGCCCCATGAAACTCTGGCTTGCCCGTTACGGGCTACTGCTCTGGCTGGCGCTGCTGCTGTGCGCCGGCTTTATTTCCACCACCTTTTTCGGCTACTTTGCCGCCCGCGATTCGGTACGCCAGGGCGTCGAAGAACAGACCCTGCCGATTACCGGCGACAATATCTACTCCGAAATCCAGAAAGACATCCTGCGGCCGGTGTTCATCTCGTCGCAAATGGCACACGACACGTTCCTGCGCGACTGGATGCTGGCCGGCGAGACCGAGATGGCGCCGATCACCAAATACCTGCGCGAAATCCTGACCAAGAACCAAGCCATTTCAAGCTTTCTGGTCTCGGAAAAGACCCGCACCTACTACCACGCCCACGGCGTCCTGAAACAAGTGCACGAAAACGACCCGCGCGACCGCTGGTTTTTCCGCACCCGCGCACTGCAAGCCCCCTACGAGATCAATGTCGATCTGGACGCCGCCAACCGCGACAATCTGACCATTTTCATCAATTACCGCGTCACCGATTACCAGAACCGCTTCATCGGCGTGACCGGCATCGGCCTGACGCTCGACACCGTCAAACAGCGGATCGACAGCTACCAGCAGCGCTTCAGGCGCAGCATCTATTTCGTCGACCGCAGCGGCCGGATCATCCTCAGCGGCCACCCGAAGAAGCCCGCCGGCAGCCGGCTCGACCAGCACCCGGGGCTGGATGCCCTGGCCGGCCGCATCCTGGCCAACCGCAGCAACCCGTCGCTGCACCTGGCCTATCCATCCGGGGCCGATCACGTCCTGCTCAACGCCCGCTTTCTGCCAGAGCTGGGCTGGCACCTGCTGGTCGAGCAGAACCTGGCCGACGAAATCCGCCCCTTGCAGCGCACGCTGTGGCTGAACCTGTCGATCAGCACTGGCATCACCCTCTCCGTCCTGCTGCTGGCGCTGCTCTCGGTACGCCGCTTCCAGACGCGGCTGGAGAAAACGGCCGCTACCGACGGCCTCACCGGCCTGCCCAACCGGCAGGCATTCGATTTCGTTTACCACCAAGCCATGCAGGATGCTGCCCGCACCGGCCAGCCGGCCTGCGTGATCCTGCTCGACATCGACCTGTTCAAACAGATCAACGACCGGCGAGGCCACCTGGTCGGCGATGCCGTCCTGCGCGAAGTGGCCACCACCATCCAGTCATTCGGCCGCGCCAGCGACACCCCCTGCCGCTGGGGCGGCGAGGAATTCCTGATCCTGCTGAAAAACTGCACCGGCGAACAGGCGCAAGGGCTGGCGGAGCAATTACGCCACACCATCGCCAGCCTCGATCTGGCCCATCTCAGCCAGTCCGGCGAGCCCCTGGCGATCACCGCCAGTCTGGGTGTCACGCCATGCAGCCCGCACGAACCCGCTCGCCAGGTGTTTGAACGGGCCGACCGCGCCCTCTACCGCGCCAAGCAAGACGGGCGCAATCGGGTGCAATTCGCCAGCAGCAACGGGCAGGCAAATGATCAATAATGAATCGTCCCCCTCTTGAGGAAAGGCCGTGAAAGCTCTCCACTGGCTGGCTGCAGCGCCGTTGATCCTCGGCTCTGCGACAAGCATGGCGCTGGATCACATCGTACTGGCAGCCGAAGACGACTGGTATCCGTTCAGCGGCATTCACAAGGGCCGTCATGCCGGCTTCTCGCCCGAACTGATCCGCGCAGCCTTTGCCACCCAGGGTGTTGATGTCAGCTTCCGGGTCATGCCACTCACCCGCTGCCTGGCACTGGCGCGGACCAGCCACGTCCTGGGCTGCGTCGAATCCATCCGCGGCCAGGACATCGAAAACCTGTACGTCTGGCATCAGGTTCCAATGTTCAAATCACGCCTGCATCTCTACGCCCGCAAAAACAGCAACTTCGTCTACCGCTCGATTCAGGATCTGCAGAATGGTCCGCGTGTCGGGGTCACCGTCGGCTACGAATACGGCAATGAATTCGACCGCAGCCGCAGCATCCGGCGTGACATAGCCAACACCGATCTGCAGGGTCTGAACAAGCTACTGCTGGGGCGGGTTGACCTGATGCCGGTCTACGACAAGGTGTACGCTAGCCTCGCCAGCAGCAACCCGGACATCCGCAACGGACTGAAAGCGGTCGGCACCCTGATGGAAACCGATCTCTACATCGCCTTCTCACGCCAGCATCCCGACGCACACAAATACGCCGACCTGCTCGACAAGGGTCTGCAACAACTGCAAGCCAGTGGCGAATATCAGAAAATCGAGAATCGCTGGAAATAAAAAAGCCCCGCCGGCACGGCAGGGCTCCAGTCCTTCAAGACCCGGCTTACTTCGAATTGCCGGCCATGTATTCCACCGCTGCAGCAAACTCCGCGTCCGAACCGCTAAAGCCGCCTTTGGGTGGCATTGCATTCAACCCCTTGATCCCGCTGGCCACCAAGGCATCCATGCCTTTGCCGATACGGGGCGCCCACGCTGCCTTGTCTCCCATCTTCGGCGCACCGGCAGCACCGGTCGCGTGGCAGGCAGCACACATCTGCCCATAAATTTCCTTGCCCCTGGTGGCCGGATCAACCTTGGTCTCAGCCGCCCCACCCGCCGGAGCAGCAGCCTTCGGCTCAGCCAGGTTGCCACCCGACTTGTTCGCCATGTAAGCAACCGCCCGCGCCACTTCGTCATCCGTCAGATCCGGCGCCCCCCCACGGGCTGGCATGGCATTGAAGCCCTTGACCGCATGGTCAAGCAAAGTCGCCATCCCCTGCGAAATCCGCCCGGCCCAGGCCACATTGTCCCCTACCTTCGGCGCCCCTGCCGCGCCTGTTGCGTGACAAGTCGCACAAATCGCCGTGTAAACCTGCTCGCCACTACGCGCCCCCGGCGCCACCGGCTCGCTCGCCTTCGACAAGCCGACCGGCTGAATCCTTGCCGAGACAGCTTCGGCCGACATCGTCGGGCTTCCCAGATCCGCCGAGGAACTGCCAGCACTGCTCCACAACTGTGCGACCAGATACCCGGAGACAACCGGAATGGCAATCGCCCCCAGCACCGCCACCAGAGACATCTTTGAATTTTTGCTCATGCTGTCAATCCCTTAACTCAAAAAATTGGCAATCAAACTTGCCAATTATACCCGCAAACCCCACCCGGACAACCTGGAACACCAAACGACATTGGACGCCTACCCAAAAAACCGCTATGCTTACGGCCTCCCATCGAAACCGGCCTCACCTGTCGGCCAGTTTCGAACAAGGCGCCCGTAGCTCAGTGGATAGAGTGTTGGCCTCCGAAGCCAAAGGTCGCGCGTTCGACTCGCGCCGGGCGCGCCAATTAATCAATGTCTTACATGTTTGGCGGTTCTGAAATTCTTAAAGAATCGCAGCTCATGTAACCACCATGTAACCGGTAATCCTAGTCCGGCAAATTTCGGCAGCACCAGCGCATACCCCACTACCGGAAAGCCTGTAATTGGATTTCAGTACCATTGCCATCACTCGCCAGCCCGTAATACGTCAAATCGCCGCATTCAGCGGAGCCATCATTTGCTGATTACCAATTTGAATTATGCCCAGCATGCGCTGCTCAATGAGCCGCAAGGGAAACTGCTGGGACAATGCGCCGACGGAAAGCTGGTTCAATAGCTTCAAAAATGAACGCGTGCATGGCATTCGCTATGCAACCCACGCCGACATGAAGGCCATCAGCTTTGAGTACATTGAGGTGTTTTACAACCGGAAACGACAGCACTCCACGCTGGGTTACCAGTCGCCGACACGGTTCCTGGAGAACTGGCTCGCTGACCAACAGCAGGAAAAACGGGTAGGATAACAGCCACCCTTGGCAGACGAAAAACCGAGGGAAGCTCATTCAAACCGGTCGCCAAACACAACCTCAAATTCTTCCGCATAATCCAACCAGAACCAAGGACTGATACCGGTTTCAAGAATTCTGGCTAATGACCATGTATCGCCAGTATTTTTATCCAGCCATGCAACGGCTCGGCAAGTAATCGCTCGTTCGCGCCCCTTGAGTCAGGGGCCACGCCAGCCGGGCAAGGGTTCCCGGTTTTCCTCCCGTCGGAGTAGGCGCGGC
>CAZBWH010000066.1:0-18247 GCA_964495595.1 uncultured Burkholderiales bacterium
ACTGGAGCGGGAAACGAGACTCGAACTCGCGACCCCAACCTTGGCAAGGTTGTGCTCTACCAACTGAGCTATTCCCGCTTGGTAACGCTTGCATTGCTGCGTTGCGTCGATCAGAGAGCCGCTATTATAGCGGCGAAAAAAAACGTGTCAACACCCTGTCATCAATTGGCGTGATCTTTCAATTGCGGCCAAGCCATACGCATATAATAAACCATTGACCACAAAGTCAATATTGCCGCAATCCACATTAACTTACCGCCAATCCAATGGCTATCAATTACGCCAAACAGGGTGTCGAAATACAGCAACAGCACGATGGCAACCATTTGCGCAGCTGTTTTAAGCTTGCCAATAAACGAGACCGCAACGCTTTTGCTCGCTCCCAACTGAGCCATCCACTCTCTTAGCGCTGAAATGGTGATTTCACGACCGATAATGACCACAGCAATCCACGACTCTGTTCGATTGAGGTTGACCAACACGATCAGAGCAGCGGCGACCATCAGCTTGTCTGCCACCGGGTCCAGAAATGCTCCAAAAGCGGAAGTTTGCGACAGTGCTCTGGCCAGGTAGCCATCCAGCCAGTCTGTCACAGCCGCAATGGCGAAAATGCTCGCCCCAAGCAGGTTTTTCTCGGTCAAAGACAGTAATGGCTCTGGCAGGTAAAAAACCGCCACAAATAGCGGAATCAGCACGATCCGTAACCAGGTGAGCAAGATGGGGAGATTAATGGGCATGTAGAGGTCGCGGGGTCGGGTTGAGAGGTGTTGTTTCAACAAATCCGGCTGGCTGCTAGTGCAACGCCCGATAAATGGCCTCGGCAAGTGGCAGGCTGATTCCTTCTACCTGTGTCAGTTCTGCGACACTGGCTGCCTTGATCCCTTTCAGGCCACCAAAATGAACCAGCAGCTTCTGCCGCCTAACCGGCCCCACACCAGAAATGTTTTCCAATGCCGAATTCAGGCGCTTCTTTGCCCGGCGCTGCCGATGGCCAGTGATGGCAAACCGGTGCGCCTCATCGCGAATCTGCTGGATCAAGTGCAAGGCAGGATGATCCGCTGGCAATTGTAGCTTTTTTTGCTGGCGGGGGATAATTAGCGTCTCAAGCCCTGGCTTTCGTCCCTCGCCTTTTGCAACGCCTACGACAGGCAGATACTCAAGACCGATTTCGGCCAGCACATTTTCTGCAATCGCCACCTGGCCTACCCCACCATCGATAAGAATCAGATCAGGAAGCACTCCCCCGCCTTCGGCGAGCTTTCCATAGCGCCGGGTCATTACGTCCCTCATGGCAGCAAAATCATCTCCGGGGGTGATGCCACTGATATTGAAGCGGCGATATTCTCCGGGTTGCATATCCTGCCGATCGAAAACGACACACGATGCGACGGTTGCCTCTCCCATGGTATGACTGATATCAAAGCACTCGACCCGTTGCAGATCACCATCAAGAGCCAGCGATGCCTGCAAAGCCTCCAGCCTGGCCAGTTGCCTGACGTGCCGCCCTAGCCGCTGAGTGATCGCAATATCAGCATTCTTCAATGCCATATCGAGCCAGATTCGTTTGTCCCCTACCGGATTGGCCGCAACGGAGACTTTGCGGCCAGCCTGGCGAACTAGCAGTGAGCTCAAATCATCGGTGATCTGCAGATCGTTCACCACAATCTGAGAGGGAACCGGGACTGACTGATAGTGCTGCGCCATGAAGGCCTCCAGCGCTTCGGACGGATGGCACCCATCCGCATTCAAAGGGAAGTAGCTTTTATCACCTAGATGCCGCCCCGCCCGGATCATGGCCAGGTTGACGCAAACGGTATCCGCCTGGGTGACACAGACAATCACGTCAACATCCTGATGAGGGTCATTACTACTGACAAATTGCTTTTCCCGCAATTTGTTCAGGCTGGATATCTGATCACGAATGATGGCTGCCTGTTCGTAATCCAACCGTTCAGCCAGCGAGTTCATTCGCTGATGCAATTCGGCGAGCAATTCGTCATCCTTGCCCTGTAAAAACAAGGAGGCACGGCGAACATCGTCCTGATAGGACTGCTCGGAAATCTTGCCAACGCAGGGCGCGGTACATCGTTTGATCTGGAAAAGCAGGCAAGGTCTGGAGCGATTCTGGAAAGAGCTGTCTTCGCATGTCCTCAACAAAAACACCCTCTGGAGCAAATGCATGGTTTCGCGCACAGCAAAGCCACCAGGATAAGGGCCGAAATACTGATGCTGCCGATCCGGCTCACCACGATAGTAGGCCAATCTAGGAAAGCGATGCCCGGAAAGCATCACATAGGGATAGCTTTTATCGTCACGGAACAGGATGTTGTAACGTGGATTCAGAGCCTTGATCAGATGATTTTCCAGTAGCAAGGCCTCTGCCTCAGTACGAACCACCGTTGTCTCGATGGCTGCAATCTGAGTCACCATTAACCGGATCCGGGGTGTGAGGTCTGTCTTTTGAAAATAAGACGAAACGCGCTTTTTCAGATCCCGTGCCTTGCCAACGTATAACACCGCCCCCTGGGAATCCAGCATACGATAGACCCCAGGCAGGGCCGGCAAATTTTCCAGCACATGCTTGACGTCAAACGTCTTGGCCGAATTCATGCCCGCCGTTATCGATTCAGGTCCTGACGAATCCGCCCGACTACGGCGTGAAACATCGATTCCGTCAGGCGACGTGTCTGGGTGTTATACCGGCTGCAGTGATAGCTGTCGTAAAGCTGCCAGCCGGGCACAATCGTGTGAACTGCACCATGGGCGAACTCGGCAGCGCTTCGCTTGACCCCACACGCCATCAACACGGCCTGATGGGCAATACTTCCCAAGGCAAGTACCGCGCTCCCGGCCGGTAGACGGGGCAGCTCCGCTGCCAGAAAAGAATTGCACTGCCGAATCTCACGCGTGTCTGGCTTGTTTTGTGGCGGCAGACATCTGACTGCGTTGGTAATGCGGCAGTCGATCAACAGCAGATCATCGCTGGCCGAGACGGATACGGGAGCAGAAGCAAAGCCGTATTGGTGCAAAGTCT
Source organism: uncultured Burkholderiales bacterium (assembly GCA_964495595.1). Taxonomy (GTDB): domain Bacteria; phylum Pseudomonadota; class Gammaproteobacteria; order Burkholderiales; family SCOH01; genus CALMFQ01. Next base: position 3,035 of record CAZBWH010000066.1, read on the forward strand.
GATACAACAGGATACCGGCATGATCGCCAGTAAAAGGGCGACCGGTTCGATTGGCTCCATGCATCCCCGGAGCCAGGCCAACTACCAGCAAGTGAGCATCCTTGCAGCCAAACGAGGGCACGGGTCGGCAGACGGACCCCGGAAAATCGGATCTTACCTGATCCAGAAACGCAACCAGTCTGGGGCAGGCTCGACAATCCGGATCAGTGGCACTGCGGGAACTGGGCTGGGACTGCATGACAATCAGTATGAAAATGGTGCAACTGCAATGCCTGACAAGCCGGCTCGCGCCGCGAAGCAACACCAAACATGGGTTATTGAATCTTTGCCAGGTTCTTGTTATTGAGCTCTACCTTGTAAGCTCCAGCCACTTTGCCCAAGTAAGCCTTGGCTTCGGACTCCATACGGCTTCTAGCGATCAGCTGCTGCAACTGAACGCGACGCTCCGGAGGCAATGTCTCGGCAGAAATCGCATCCATGCGATACAAGGTATAGCCGCTGTCACTGGCCAAGCCAACATAGGCAGGCAATTGCTGAGCGGGAACACGGAACACTGCACGAATGGCCTCCGAAGAAAGGCCCTGAGCGTTGAAGCGACTGGCCTGCACCGGCGCAGCCCAGGATAGGGCGACAGGCTTGCCGGCCTGTAGTTCGGCAAGCTTGGCCTGGCCATCAGCCAACGCGAGCTTGTGCGCTTGATCGGCAATCAGCTTGTTGGCAATGTCACCCTGCACTTCGCTGAACGGTCGAACTGCAGCCGGTCGATGCTCAATGACTCGGGCCGCAACCAGTGTTCCGCTACCAACGTCAACCGGCTCACTGTTGTGCTTTTTCTTCAACACATCCTCGGCAAAGACTGCCTCAAGCAATTTTGGTTGATTCAACAACGGCTCGCTGGCTTTGTTCCTGGCAATCCAGCCACTCTGGGCAACAGTCAGGCCGAACTCTTTGGCGGCTGGTTGCAGGCTATCGGCCTGCTGATACAGCACATCAGCAAATTTTTCCGATTGAGCCTGAAACTGCTGGGCTGCCTTCTGGCTGCGCAGTTGACTTTCGATCTGCCCCCGGACATCGTCGAAGCCCTGTTGCCTGATATCTTCCAGCAATACGATATGGTAACCGTACTGCGTTTCCACCAAAGAACTGATCTCGCCTTTTTTCAACGAGAACATAGCCTCTTCGAATGGCTTGACCATCAATCCTTTTGAGACAAGACCGAGATCCCCGCCCTGAGGCGCTGAGCCAGGGTCTTGCGAGTGCTGGCGAGCCAGATCGGCAAACCGGCTGGGCGTTTGACGCAATTGCTGAAGCACAGCGTCAGCCTTGGCTTTGGCGCTTGACCGCTCTTGCACACTGGCTCCCTGCGCCACGGCGAACAGGATATGGCGAACCTTGCGTTGTTCTGCGGTCAGGGCAGCTTTGTGATCTTCGAAATACCGTTGAACATCCGCCTCGCTCAACTGGATCTTGTCGGCCAGTTGCGCGGCTGAAAAAGCCAGATATTCGATCCTGACCTGCTCGGGCAGCCGGAATTCGGCTGTGTGCTTGTCGTAATATTGCCTGGATGCATCAGCAGCGAGTTGAACCTGGTTGCGATATCCGTCACGTGTCAGAGACACCGACGCGACCGTGCGCTGCTCCGAAAAAAGCGCAGCGTAGCGATCCAGCGACGCATCCGGAACGAAACTGGTTCCGAACGTCGACAACGCCAATTGCTGGACAACCATGTCCTGCCGGATCTGGGACTCAAGCTGCTTGGACGACATTTGTCGCGCTTGCAGAAAACGTTCATAAGCCTGGGCGCTGAACCGGCCAGACTCCTGAAACCCCGGCTCACTGGCAATCCGCTTGGCAAGCTGGGTGTCACTTACCGCCAAACCCAGCTTGCGGGCATGAACCACGCGCAGCCGCTCGGCAATTACGGCCTCCAGCAACTGACGTTGTTCGTCTGCACTCAGTTGTCGATCCGTCATTCGCCGAGCAAGATCACGACGGGTAATGGATTCGCCATCCACCTTGGCCAGATCGTCAGCCTGATCGCCGTCCGAGTAAGACGAAACGCCAAACCCAACAAATGACAAACCAATCAGACCTAGCAGGATTTTTAATGCGGTATTGTATTTTTCAGTAAATGCAAACATGTCGTATCAGTACTGGAGTAATGGGCTGCCGCAGCACGAATCAAGCGGTCGATGATTGTAACTGAAGAACCAATGGAAGACACGCAGGCCTTGGCGGGGCAAGCAGACAAACAAAAAAGGCGAGCACGAAGCTCGCCTTTTTTGTTTGTCTGGCGGAGCGGACGGGGCTCGAACCCGCGACCCCCGGCGTGACAGGCCGGTATTCTGACCAACTGAACTACCGCTCCGGATTTTTTGGTGGGCGCTGACGGAGTCGAACCGCCGACATTCTGCTTGTAAGGCAGACGCTCTACCAACTGAGCTAAGCGCCCGTAACTGCTTACTGCGTATCGCTGTTTGTCTTCAGCGAGATCGGCATTATAGCTACTTTTCCGGGCTTGCCAAGCTTTTTTTGCATCGCCACCGAATTTTACTCTTGAACAGCTTCCTTCAAGGATTTGCCAGCACGAAACTTGGGCAGGCTGGCTGCTGCGATCTTGATGGTCTTGCCGGTACGGGGATTCCTGCCATTGCGAGCCGCTCGTTTGCCGACATAAAAGGTGCCAAAGCCCACCAGCGTTACCATATCCCCCTTCTGCAAGGCTTCTTTCACTGCATCCAGCGCACCGTCCAGCGCACGCCCAGCAGCTGCCTTGGATAGTTCGGCATGCTCAGCAATCGCATCGATGAGTTCAGATTTATTCACACGATCCCCTTCCTTGAATTATCGGTTTCAATACAAACGACCTACAGACCCGTTATAGCAATCTAAAAATTGCAAAGTCAAGGAAACACAGCCGGCATCAGTGTTTCAAAGCCGCGCCAGAAGCCGGATCATCGGGCGCTGCGGCCAGGACGGGCGTTTCCTGCTGCACTGCAACGGCCGGAACTGGCTGGCGCTCAAGCGCCAGAGTCAGAACCTGGTCAATCCATTTCACCGGATGAATAGTCAGTTTTTGCTTGATCGTTTCCGGTATCTCGACCAGATCCTTGACATTTCCCTCAGGGATTAACACGTCCTTTATCCCGCCTCGATGTGCAGCCAGCAGCTTTTCTTTTAACCCGCCAATGGGCAGCACCTCGCCGCGCAGGGTAATTTCGCCAGTCATGGCGACATCGCAGCGAACCGGAATGCCCGTCAGGATGGATACCATGGCCGTACAGATGGCAATCCCGGCACTCGGGCCGTCCTTCGGCGTCGCGCCTTCAGGAAGGTGGATGTGGATGTCGTTTTTTTGGTAGAAGTCTTCAGCGACGCCCAATGCGATTGCTCTCGAGCGGACGACTGACAGTGCGGCCTGGATCGACTCCTGCATCACCTCCCCCAGTTTTCCGGTAGTGGTCATCTTGCCTTTGCCAGGCAAGGCAACCGCCTCGATAGTCAGCAATTCGCCACCGACTTCGGTCCACGCCAGCCCTGTTACCTGGCCCACCTGATTCTGCTGCTCAGCGATGCCGAAGGTATATTTGCGAACCCCCAGATACTTGTCCAGGTTACGAGCCGATACTGAAACGCCTTTTGCCACAGCTTTATCGCGCTTGAGCAACAGGTTTTTGACCACCTTGCGAGCAATCCGGGCAATCTCACGATCCAGACTTCGTACGCCGGACTCCCGGGTGTAGTAGCGAACGATATCGCGTACGGCGGATTCGGCAATGTGCAATTCGCCTTCTTTCAGGCCGTTGGCCTTGATCTGCTTGGGGATCAGATATCGCTCGGCGATATTGACTTTTTCGTCCTCGGTGTAGCCGGACAGGCGAATGATCTCCATGCGGTCAAGCAAGGGGGCAGGAATATTGAGCGAGTTGGCTGTCGCGACAAACATCACATCAGATAAATCGTATTCGACCTCAATATAATGATCGACAAACGAAGCGTTCTGCTCCGGATCCAGCACTTCCAGCAGCGCAGAACTGGGGTCGCCACGGAAATCGGCGCCCATTTTATCGACTTCATCGAGCAAGAACAGTGGATTGCGAACCCCCACCCGGCTCATGTTCTGCAAAATCTTGCCGGGCATTGAGCCGATATAGGTTCGCCGATGGCCACGAATTTCTGCCTCGTCTCGAACGCCGCCTAGCGCCATGCGTACAAACTTGCGATTGGTTGCGCGCGCGATCGACTGCCCGAGAGAGGTTTTCCCGACACCAGGAGGCCCGACCAAGCACAGGATCGGGCCTTTCAGCTTGTCGACCCGCTGCTGAACCGCCAGATACTCGAGAATCCGTTCTTTCACCTTCTCGAGGCCGTAGTGTTCGGAATCGAGAATGGTTTCAGCCTGGGCCAGATCCTTGCTGATCTTGGACCGCTTTTTCCACGGCAGATTAACGATCGTGTCGATGTAATTGCGTACGACAGTAGCCTCGGCCGACATCGGCGACATCAATTTGAGCTTTTTCAGCTCGGCTTCGGCCTTGGCCTTGGCGTCCTTGGTCATGCCAGCGTTCTTGATCCGGCTTTCCAGTTCGTCGAGCTCGGCACCTTCTTCGATTTCACCCAGCTCTTTCTGGATCGCCTTGACCTGCTCGTTCAGGTAATACTCGCGCTGACTCTTTTCCATCTGCCGCTTTACTCGGCCGCGGATACGCTTTTCCACCTGCAGAATGTCGATTTCCGCCTCTAGCTGGCCCAGCAAATGATCCAGCCGGATCTTCAGGTCGAACATTTCCAGCACATCCTGCTTTTGCTCCAGCTTGAGCGGCAGGTGGGCTGCAATGGTGTCGGCCAAGCGGCCCGCGTTGTCGATGCCTGCCAGTGAAGTGAGGATTTCCGGCGGGATTTTCTTGTTCAGCTTCACATAGGCGTCGAACTGGGTAATCAACGCACGGCGCATGGCTTCGACCTCATGATTGGCATCCGGGTCGGCAGGCAACGGGTGTGCGGTGGCGTTGAAGTAACCGTTATCCACCTGTAAATCATGTACTTCCGCCCGCTGAATGCCCTCGACCAACACTTTGACGGTGCCATCGGGCAATTTGAGCATCTGCAACACGGTGGCGATGGTACCCACGGCATAGAGGTCTTCTGCTGCTGGCTCGTCCTTGGCTGCCGATTTCTGGGCAACCAGCAGGATTTGCTTGCCGTCTTCCATCGCGGTTTCAAGAGCCTTGATGGATTTGGGGCGGCCGACGAACAACGGAATGACCATGTGAGGAAATACCACTACATCCCGCAGGGGGAGCAATGGCAGCGAAACGGGTTCGGTCGGTACTTGAGATCGATCAGCCATTGTCATCTTTCGTGTAAATTGAACGCGCTTGCAAGCGTGCATCGTTGATCGTCATGTGCGGTGCGGGCGGTGACCAGCCATAGCAAAATCAGCGCCTGAGCAGCTTAAATGGCTACCAACCAGCCAAAATCAAGCGTTGCAGGCCGCGAAATCGTGCATGAGAAACGGAAATGGGTCGCAGGAAGCGGGCTGACGGGCCCGTATTGCGCTGTTTTACCCGCAAAACAGCACGATCGCCAGTCCATGTTAGCCCATTCAGCCGGATGGCGCGAAAAAACATCCGCCCTGAAGGGCGGATGGTTACTTCCTGGGGAAAACGACAACCGGCAGGTCAGTTGCCGCTGGCAGTGCGGGCGCCTTCGGCGTAGATCAGCAGCGGAGCGGAGTCATTGGCAATGGTATTTTCATCTACCACCACTTTCGCTACGTTTTCCAGACTGGGCAACTCGTACATGGTGTCGAGCAAGGCATGCTCCAGGATCGAGCGCAGGCCGCGTGCGCCGGTCTTGCGTGCCAAAGCCTTGCGGGCAATGGCCAGCAGTGCATCGCTGCGGATTTCCAGTTCGGCACCTTCCAGTTCGAACAACTTCTGGTACTGCTTGACCAAGGCATTTTTGGGCTCGGTCAGGATGGTGACCAACGCCTGATCGTCCAGTTCTTCCAGCGTGGCAACGACTGGCAGGCGGCCAACAAATTCGGGAATCAGACCGAACTTGATCAGGTCTTCCGGCTCGACGTCGCGCAGCGTCTGCCCAACGGCCACGCTGTCGTCCTTGCTGTAGACCTCGGCGCCGAAGCCGATGCCGCCCTTGCGCGAACGGTTGCGAATGACTTTTTCCAGCCCGTCAAACGCACCACCGCAAACAAACAGGATATTGGTGGTGTCCACCTGGACAAATTCCTGATTCGGGTGCTTGCGCCCACCCTGCGGCGGAACAGACGCCACGGTGCCTTCGATCAGCTTGAGCAATGCCTGCTGCACGCCTTCACCCGATACATCACGGGTAATCGATGGGTTGTCGGACTTACGGGAAATCTTGTCGATTTCATCAATGTAAACAATGCCGCGTTGCGCCTTCTCGACGTCGTAATCGCATTTCTGCAGCAGCTTCTGGATGATGTTTTCGACATCTTCACCAACATAACCAGCTTCGGTAAGCGTGGTGGCATCCGCCATCACGAAAGGCACATTCAGCAGGCGGGCAAGCGTCTGGGCCAGCAGGGTTTTTCCCGAGCCGGTCGGGCCGATCAGCAGAATGTTGCTTTTGGCCAGTTCGACATCGCTGTTGCGGTCCTGTTGCTGCGCAAGCCGCTTGTAGTGGTTGTAGACTGCGACGGCCAGAATTTTCTTGGCGCCTTCCTGACCGATGACGTACTGATCAAGGGTCTGGCGGATTTCTGCCGGGGCAGGCAGACGGTCATCGCCGCTGCGTTGTGGTTGCTGCGACTGGGTTTCTTCCCGAATGATATCGTTGCACAGCTCGATACATTCGTCGCAGATGAAGACCTGCGGCCCCGCAATCAGCTTGCGGACCTCGTTCTGGCTCTTGCCACAGAACGAGCAGTACAACATCTTTTCGTTGCTTTCGGACATCGCCGAGCTCCATCCTGGTTGCTTGACTGGCGTGGGGAGAACGATGCGCGCCAGACGCCTGGCCGGCGCGCATTGCGTACATCAGTTGCGGGACTGCAACACCTGGTCGATCAGGCCGTATTCACGGGCCGCCTCGGCACTCATGAAGTTGTCGCGGTCGGTATCGCGCTCGATCTGCTCCAGCGACTGGCCGGTCTGGTCGGCCAGCATGCGATTGAGCTTTTCTTTCAGATAAAGGATCTCTTTCGCATGGATTTCGATATCCGACGCCTGCCCCTGAAAACCGCCCAGCGGCTGGTGGATCATCACCCGCGAGTTCGGCAAGGCGTAACGTTTTCCCTTGGTGCCGGCCGACAGCAGGAATGCGCCCATGCTGCAGGCCTGACCGATACACAAGGTGCTGACATCCGGCTTGATGAACTGCATGGTGTCGTAAATCGACATGCCGGCGGTAATCGAGCCACCCGGCGAGTTGATGTACAGCGAAATGTCCTTATCCGGGTTTTCCGATTCGAGAAACAGCAATTGCGCCACTACCAGATTGGCCGTGTCGTCGGTCACCGGGCCCACCATGAATACCACACGCTCTTTCAACAGGCGCGAGTAGATATCGTAGGCGCGTTCGCCGCGCCCGCTTGTTTCAACCACCATGGGCACCAGGCCCAGGTTTTGCGGTTGCCAATCCGATTTGTGGAACATTATTGACGATTCCCCATCAGTTCATCGAAGCTCAGCGTCTTGTCGACGACCTTGGCCTGCGCCTTGGCCCACTGAACGACATTCTCTTCGGTTGCCAGCGACTCTGGGCCCTCCAGCCGGTCAGCACTGGCGTAATACCAGGTGATGACTTCCTGCGGGTCTTCGTACGATTCGGCGAATTCTTCTACAACGGCGCGCACCTGCTCCGGTTTGGCGGTCAGCGCATTGGCCTCGACCACTTCACCCAGGATCAGCCCGAGCTTGACGCGGCGTTCAGCTTGCGGCTCGAAGAACTGCGGCGGCAGCTGCATCTGGGCCGGGTCGATGCCACGAGCGGACAGGTCGTTGGCGGTTTGCTGCTGCAGGCGGCCGATTTCGAGCTGGACCAGCGCCTTGGGTACCTCGATCGGATTGGCGTCCAGCAGGATCTGCATGACGTTTTCCTTGGTACGGGCCAGCAGGCGGCGCTTGACTTCGCGTTCCACGTTCTTTCGCACTTCTGCGCGCATCTTGCTTACATCACCATCTTCCACGCCCAACACCTTGGCGAACTCGCTGTCGATTTCCGGCACCAGTGGCTCGGCAATGCTTTTGACCTTGATTTCAAAGGTAACGGCCTTGCCGGCGACATCCTTGCCGTGGTAGTCCTCAGGAAAAGTCATATCGAATGATTTGGTTTCTTCGTCTTTCGTGCCGATGATGGCGGCTTCGAAGTCCGGCAACATTTGGCCTTGGCCCAGCCAGACAGCGTAATTCTCGGCGGTGCCGCCTTCAAAGGTGACGCCGTCCAGAGTGCCTTTGAAATCGATGATAACGCGATCACCCGCCTGTACTGCACGATCCGTCACCGCCTTGAAAGAGGTGCGCTGCTTGCGCAGGATGTCGATGGTTTTGTCGACCTCGGCATCGGTGACTTCGGTGGCGGGCACTTCCAGCTCGGCGCCGGACAGGTCGCCCAGAGTGATCTCGGGGTACACTTCAAATACGGCACTGAAGCGGAACTGGGCAGCAGCGTCACCGTCATCGGTGTGTTGGGGCTCGAAACGCGGATAGCCGGCGACCTTGAGGTTCTGCTCACGCACGGCGCTGCCAAACGACATCTGGATGGTTTCGCCCATGACCTCGTCACGAATCTGTGCGCCATAATGCTGGGCGACGACTTTCATCGGTGCCTTGCCGGGGCGAAAGCCCTGAATCCGGACAGTACGGGCGGCACGCACCAGGCGGTTATTGACCTCAGCGTCGATCTGCTCGACCGGCACGGAAATATTCAGGCGACGCTCCAGTTGTCCCAGCGTTTCCAGGCTTGCTTGCATTGTAATTCCTTAAATTTCGAAGGTTTGACGATCCGCGGTACGACGAGACCCTGACGGTGACCGTCAAGACAGGAGTTGTGACCGATCAGAAACTTTGAATATTGCCATCCGTTGCGGTTTGAGGCAACCACCCAGCGCGCCGCGCCGCCTGGCCAGAAACGAACCGGCGCTGCAGGCAGTCAGGCCATGCGGGCATTTGCCTGCCTTGTGACCGGGGCTACAATGCATGGCAAACCCGCTCGCCGCCTGTCTTCCAATCTGCCACCAAGGAGCACTCTCCCATGCCCCGTCTATCTGTCATGCTCGGCCTGTGTGGCCTGTTTGTCCTGCCAGCCCCGCTGGCTGCTGCACCGGCAGAATCGCCGGTACTGCGGATCGAAACCGGTGCGCACACGGCCCTGTTGACCCGGATCAGCGTCGATGCAGCCGGGCGCCACATTGCCACGGCATCCGAGGATAAAACCGTCCGGGTTTGGGATGCTGTGTCCGGCCGGCAGGTTGGCGTACTGCGACCACCGATCGGGGACGCCAGTCTGGGTGCGGTCTACGCGGTTGCGATCTCACCCGACGGCAGCACGATTGCTGCAGCGGGCAACTCCGGCTTCGATGGCAACCGCCATTCGCTGTACCTGTTCGACCGTGCCACTGGACGGATGCGCAAGGCAGGCACATTGAGCGGACTGGAGTCACCGGTACATCAACTGGCCTGGTCTACCAACGGACAGTACCTGGCAGTCGGGCTACGCAGTGGCGGGTTGAGGGTATTCCGTCGCGATCTGCAGCCGGCAGGGCAGGATGCCGAGTACAACGATGTCATCTTCGGCGCCGATTTCAATGCCGACGGCCGGCTGGCGGTTGCCAGCCTGGATGGATCGGTGCGCCTTTACCAACTGGACGGGTACGGACTCAGGCGGCTGGCCCGGATGCGGGTACAGGCCGGCACGCCCTACTCGGTCGCTTTTTCTCCATCCGGCCAACAGCTGGCAGTCGGATTGCAGAATGCGGCAGCAGTGGAATTGCTCGATTCGACCACTCTGACCAGCCAGCACACAGCACGCCAAGGTGGCCAGGGCAATCTGGGCCGGGTCAGCTGGTCGGCAGACGGCCAGACCCTGTATGCCGGCGGTACGCTGGCCAGCCGCGGACGTTTTCCGGTTGTTGCGTTTGGCGAGCGTGGCAAGGCGGGCGGCAGGGAGTTGCATGGTTTTGGCAACATTATTACCGCGCTGGCCGGGCGCGGCGGCGGTGGCGTGTATGTTGCGACGGCTGAGCCTGGCTGGGCTGCGCTGACGGCACAAGGCGAACTGCAGTTCGAGCAGCGGCGGCAAACGGCCGATTTCCGGGATGCTGGCGATCGCTTCCGGGTGGCCGGCAATGGTAGCAAGGTGTCCTTTCCGCTGATGCCCGGCGACCGGAGCAGCCTGTCCTTCAATCTTGCCACGGGCGATCTGCGTGCCGATCAGGATGCCGACACATCGCCTGCCCGGCAATCGGCCGGCGGGCTGACGCTGGACAACTGGAAGAACAGTGCCCAGCCGCTGCTGAATCAGCGGCCGTTGCCGCTGGCAGCCGGAGAAGTGGCCCGCAGTGCGGCAGTGGGCGCTGAGCGGGCGGTGCTGGGCACCGAGTGGTTTTTGCGCTGTTTTGATGCCAGCGGCCGGCCACTGTGGGAAAAGCGCGTGCCGGCGGCGGCCTGGGCGGTCGCGATCAGTGGCGATGGTCGCTGGGTGGTGGCGGCGCTGGGCGATGGCACGATGCGCTGGCACCGGCTGAGCGACGGTCTGGAACAACTGGCGCTGTTCGTGCACACTGACCGCGAACGCTGGCTGGCGTGGTCGCCCAGCGGCTATTACGATACGTCGCTCAACGGAGAGGGCCTGATCGGCTGGCATCTGAACCAGGGTGCGGCCAGGCAGGCGGATTTCTACCCGGTGGGCCGCTTCCGCAAACAGTATTACCGACCTGACGTCATCCAGCAGATTCTGGCCAGCGGTGATGCCGAGCGGGCGCTGCAACTGGCCAATCAGGCGAATTTGCCGGCACAGGCACCGACTCCCGCAGCTCCCGCAGCTCCCGCAGTGCCGCCGCCCCTGCCAGTGCAGGTGGTGCGTATCCTGCCGCCGATGCTTGAACTGCAGGGAGACAGCCAACTGGAGAGCAGTGCCAACCAGGTGCCGGTGAAGTTTGCAGTGCGCACCCCGCCGGATGCACCGGCCACTGAAGTGAAAATCCGTGTCAACGGCCGGCTGCAACGCTCGCTCGACGCCCGCTCGCTGCCCCGCCAACGCTCCGGCGAAGCGCCGCAGATCGAGACCGTGGTACAGGTACCGCAGCAGGATTCCAGCATCGACATCATTGCCCGCAACAAGAACGGCACCTCGGAGCCAGTAACGATTTTTGTACGTCGCAGCCGGCAGACTGCCTTGCCTGACGTGGCCCAGGACAAATACGGCAAGCTGTACGCGGTAATTGTCGGCGTGTCGTCCTACCCCAGGCTGCCGGGAGACCGGCAACTGGTGTTTCCGGCCAAGGACGCGCGTGATTTTGCCGAGGTGCTGGAAAAGCAGGCCAAGCCGCTGTTCCGTGAAACCAGCTTTGTGACCCTGACCAACGATCAGGCCACCCACCAGAAAATTGCCGAGGGACTGAAGTGGCTGCGCGAATCGGTCGGGCCGGACGACATGGGCATGCTTTTTCTGGCAGGCCACGGCATGATCGGGCCGGACCGCAAGTACTACTTCGCTTCGCACGATTTCGAAATGGAAAAAATGCGCGAAACTGGGGTGCCCGGCGCAGCGATTCAGGAGGCCCTGACCAATCTGCGTGGGCGGGGGGTATTCTTCATTGATACCTGCCACTCTGGATTTGCGCTGGCAGAGCTGCGCGTCAACACCGATCTGACCGGCACACTGAACGAAATGGGCGACGAAAAAAGCGTCGTGATTCTGGCCGGATCGGCTGGCAAGCAGTTTTCGCAGGAAGCAGACGAATGGGGTAATGGCGCCTTTACCAAGGCGATCATTGAAGGCCTGCGCGGCAAGGCCAACCTGGCCGGTACCAGCAAGATCACTCCGCCGCTGCTGCACAGCTACGTGTCCGGCCGGGTACGGCAACTGACCAACAGCGAGCAGACGCCGAAAATGGTCGGTGCGATTTTCGATGACCCGATTGCCGTGGTTGGGCGATAATCCAGATACGATGGATTCAGGAAACATAGTCACATGAAACCCAGCATGACCACCCGCCTGACGTGTATTGCCATTGCCAGCGGTCTGCTGGCCGGCTGCGCTACCAACCCGGACGGTTCGATGAGCATTGATCACCGCCTGACCGGCACCCTGGTCGGCGCGGCGGTGGGTTGCGGCATTGCCAAGGCTGCCAAGAAAGATTGCGCCGCCGGCGCGGCCATCGGTGCGGCGGCCGGCTTCATGGTGGGCTGGTATTTCGAGTCGAAAAAAGTCGCCAGCGCCCAGCAGGTCAACAAGGAATACGAGTCCCGCAGGGTGCCGGTGCCCAAGGATGATATCCGGGCCGCAGCGTTTACCTCCAGTGTACAAAGCGCGCCAGGCGCCCAGGGAGACAGCGAAATCCAGGTCACCTCCAACACCGACCTGATCGGCTACGGCGACAAGGTACCTGTGGTTGAGCAAAAATACGCGCTGTACGACGAGCAGAACAAGCTGGTGGAATCGAAAACCGAGAAACTGGCGGCCGTGGATGGCGCCGGCCGTTACCAGTCCCGCTCGAAGTTCAAGACACCGGCTAAGGGCAAGGCGTACCGCCTGGAAACCACTCTGGTATCCAACGGCAAGGATGTGAAGAAAGGCAGCTACAAGGTAACCCGGCTCGACACCGGCAGCGTGACGCTACTGGCCTTGCGCTGATCGATTGCGGCAGCCCGGGAAGCATCGGCGGCTGTCGGATTATTTGACAACGCCCCGGAATGGTTCCGGGGCGTTGTCCATTTCAGGGCACCGGCCTGCAAACCGCTCTGGTATTGCCTTGCAGCCCGGCCTGCAGGCCCCGTCCCTATTGCCTTTCAGGGCACTGGCTTAGACTGCTGCGGCCAGCGACTGGTCGATATCGGCCATCAGATCGTCGATGTGTTCGATGCCGATCGACAGCCGGATCATGTCTTCGCTGACCCCGGCCCTGGCCATTTCGGCAGGCGAAAGCTGACGGTGGGTAGTGCTGGCCGGGTGGCAGGCAAGTGATTTGGCGTCGCCGATATTGACCAGCCGGGTCACCAGTTGCAGCGCATCGATAAAGCGCCCGCCCGCCTCGCGCCCGCCCTTGATGCCGAAGCTGAGAATGCCTGACGCTTGCCCGCCCAGGTAGCGATCGGCCAGCGGTTTGAATTCGCTGCTTTCCAGCCCGGCGTAGCGCACCCAGGCCACCTGCGGGTGAGCCTCCAGGTGTCTGGCAACCGCCAGGGTGTTGGCGCAGATGCGCTCCATCCGCAGCGCCAGGGTTTCGATGCCCTGCAGGATCATGAAACTGTTGAACGGGCTGATCGCTGCGCCCATGTTGCGCAGCGGCACCACCCGCGCCCGGCCAATGTAGGCTGCGGCGCCCAGCGCCTCGGTGTAGACCACGCCGTGGTAGCTGACATCCGGCTCATTCAGCCGCTTGAAACGCTGCTTGTGCTCGGCCCAGGGGAATTTGCCCGAATCGACGATCGCGCCGCCGATGCTGTTGCCGTGACCGCCCAGATATTTGGTCAGCGAGTGCACCACAATATCGGCACCGTGTTCAAACGGCCGGCACAGATACGGACTGGCAACGGTGTTGTCGACAATCAGCGGCACGCCGTGGCGATGGGCCACCTCGGCCAGCGCGGCAATATCGACCAGGTTGCCCAGCGGGTTGCCGATTGATTCGATGTACACGGCCTTGGTGCGTTCGTCGATCAGAGTGCCAAAGGTTGCCGGATCGCGGTAGTCGGCAAACCGCACCTCGATGCCGTATTGCGGCAGCGTGTGGGCGAACAGATTGTAGGTGCCACCGTACAGGGTGCTGCTGGAAACGATATTGTCGCCCGCTTCGGCAATGGTCTGGATCGCGTAAGTGATTGCCGCCTGGCCCGACGCCAGCGCCAGCGCCCCAATCCCGCCCTCCAGTCCCGCCAGGCGCTTTTCCAGCACATCGGTGGTTGGATTCATGATCCGGGTGTAGATATTGCCGGCCACTTTCAGATCGAACAGATCGGCGCCGTGCTGAGTGCTGTCAAAGGCATAACTGGTGGTTTGGTAGATTGGCACCGCTACCGATTTGGTCACCGGATCGGGGCTGTAACCGCCATGCACGGCGATGGTTTCCAGACGCATGAACATCTCCTCTTGTCGAACGGGGTAAAGGAACGGTTGCCGGAGAAGTCCGGCAACGGCTAACGTGATGATAGCAGCCGGATCACAGCCGGTCGCGCCAACTACGCCCCCTTTTGACGCAGGATTCACAGCTCGCAAGTAGACGGCCCGACAGGACGATCCGGCGCACCCCGGGCAGCAGGCAGGGAGAAATCACAGCCGGGCCAGTTGCTGCTGCAGCGCATCCAGAGCGGCAGCGTCGCCACGCACGCGGAACACGGCGCCGTCTTCGTTGGCGCTTTCTTCCAGCACCACACAGTTGGCGTAGATGTCGCCGCGTAATTGCTGCGCCGACCAGGGCAGGAACAGTTCCGTTTCGACCAGATCCTGCTGGAAAAACGCGACAATGGTCTGGTGCAGCTTTGCCACGTCGTCCGGACGGCGCGCGCTCATCACCACGCAGCCGGGGTATTGCGCGCGCAGTGCCGCTTCGCATTCGGCCTGTGCCGCAGCGTCGCCGACGTGGTCGATCTTGTTGAAGACGCGGATACGCGGCACGTGGTCGGCCTCGATTTCCTCCAGCACCTTGTCGGTCACTTCCAGCTGGCGCACGAAACCGGGGTCGCTGGCGTCGATCACGTGCAGCAGCAGCGATGCATCCAGCGCTTCGTCCAGCGTCGACTTGAACGAGGCCACCAGGCCGTGCGGCAGATTCTTGATGAAGCCGACCGTATCGCTGACCAGCACGCGCGGCACGCTTTCCGGGTACAAGGCGCGCACGGTGGTATCGAGCGTGGCGAACAGTTTGTTGGCAACCAGCACTTCGCTGCCGGTCAAGGCGCGCATCAGCGTCGATTTGCCGGCATTGGTGTAACCCACCAGCGCCACGCCGGCCAGCCCCTTGCGCTCTTGCCGCCGCGCGCGCTGGGTTTTGCGCTCGGCCTCCAT
>CAZBWH010000067.1:0-18074 GCA_964495595.1 uncultured Burkholderiales bacterium
ATCCTGGATGACCATCGCCCGCCCGATGCACCTGCACGACACCGAACCCGTTGCTGGCTGGCCTTGGGGCGCCCTGCTGCTGAACGTGCCGTTATCGCTGCTGGTCGAGCGAATCCAGCCACGGCTGGGTGAATGGGAGCCAGCGCTGCAACTGACCGATCTGGGCTCGCAACAGCGGCCGGCACAGCCGCAGGTTCTGTTTACCAGCCCGGAACTGGCGACGCGGTCCGCCCAGCGCTCGGAACGGCAGGATACGCTGGAGGTGCTGGGCCGCCGCTGGCAGATCGACTATTACTACCTGACTGCTGCGCCGTGGGAAAAGCGGCTGTTGCAGCAGCAGCGCTCGATTGCGCTGATCGGGGTTGGCAGCAGCCTAGGTATTTCACTCGGGCTGGGCTGGCTGCTGGCACAACGCAGAAGGGGGCGGCGCAGGCTGGCCGCCCAGCAGTCGGCGCTGGCGCAGCAAACCCGTGAAAACGCCAGCTGGCGGCAATTGGTTGCCGATGCCGGCGAAGCCTTGCTGGTACTGGATCTGAGCGGCAATGTGATCAGCTGCAACCCGGCAGCCGCCGCGCTGACCGGCTACGATGCCTCGATGCTGCAGGGCAAGACCCTGCACGAGCTGGGCATCTATCCGCCGCAAGACTACCCGGACGCCGTTGCCAGCATCCGCGGCGCGGCCAGCGATACCCGCTTGCTGGAGATTGCCAGCCAGAGCGGCTGGCCGATTCCAGTACAACTGCGTACCAGCCCCTACCGGGATGAACAGGGCCGGCTGATCGGCCAGGTACAGGTACTGACCGATCAGCGCGACATTACCCATGCCGAACAGCGGCTGCGCGATGTCCAGCAACAGTTGCTGGATTTCATGTTGCTGTCGCAGGAAAGCGGCTGGGAAACCGATGCCGAGCTGCGTTTGCGCAGCCTGGCTGGCAATCCGGTTCCCGGTGCTGTGCTCGACCTGCGGCGGCTGACCGGGTTGCGGCTGTGGGAGTTACCCGGATTTGCCGCTGACGAATCGGCGCTGGCCGAGCAACAGGCAGTCATGGCAGCACAACGGCCATTCGATTCGTTTCACTTCAGGCTGACGGGTGAGCCCGGTGGGGTGCGGCACCTGGAGCTGTCAGGCAAGCCGGTCTACGACAGCGCCGGCCAGTTTTCCGGCTACCGAGGGGTGGCCCGCGATGTCAGCCATTTGCTGGCCGCCCGGCTGGCTGCGCAAACCGAGCGCGAGCGCGCGCTGATCACGCTGGCATCGATTGCCGATGCGGTAGTGACCACGGACATCGAAGGCAAGATCGACTATCTCAACCCGGCTGCCGAGCAATTTACCGGCTGGGCGGCCGCCGATGCACTGGGCAAGCCATCCGGATTCGTGCTCAAGCTGCTCGACGATCGCACCCGCGATTCACTGCCCGACCCGATCCTGCAGGCGCTGCACGAACGGCAGGCCATCGCCGGCAACGGCCACACCAGCCTGATCCGCCTGGATGGCCAGGAATTTGCCGTCGAGGCGACGGCAGCGCCCATCCTCGACAGCCAGGGGCAGGCCTGCGGCGCGGTGCTGGTGCTGCACGATGTGACACAATCGCGGCAGCTGGCCGACAAACTGTCTTACCAGGCCAGCCACGACGAGCTGACCGGGCTGCCCAACCGGCGGGCGTTCGAGCAACAATTACGCTTGCTGCTGCAATCACCGCTGCAGGCCACCGAACATACGCTGCTGTTTCTCGACCTGGACCAGTTCAAGATCGTCAATGACACTTGCGGCCACGTGGCGGGCGACCAGATGCTGCGCCAGATTGCCACCCTGCTGCGCCAGCAGTTACGCAGCAACGACATCTGCGCACGCCTGGGTGGCGACGAGTTCGGCGTGCTGCTCGACAGCTGCCCGCAGGAGGTCGCGCTGCGGATTGCCGACAAGCTGCGCAATGGCGTGTCAGAGTTCCGTTTTGTCTGGGATGACAAGCTGTTCCATGTTGGCCTGTCGATCGGACTGGTCAGTTTCTGCCCCGGAAGTTTCGATCAGGTAACGCTGCTCAGCGCGGCAGACACTGCGTGTTACATGGCCAAGGAAAAAGGCCGCAACCGGGTTCAGGTGCATCACCAGGATGACGCCGAGGTGGCCATACGTCGCGGAGAAATGCAATGGCTGGCGCGAATCAATGCGGCCCTGCGTGAAGACCGCTTCCAGCTTTATTTCCAGACCATTGCACCGAATGTCGGCACTGACGGGGGCTTGCATTTCGAGGTGCTGGTACGGATGGTGGGCGAGGACGGGCAACTGATTCCGCCCGGTGCATTCATTCCGGCAGCCGAACGTTACCACCTGATGAACGTCATCGACCGCTGGATCATCCGCCACACGTTTGCATTCATCGATGACAACCGCGACCGTCTGCCGCCGATTGCGGCCTGCGGCATCAATCTGTCCGGCGCGTCGATGATCGACACCGATCTGCTGCAGTTCATCCAGCATCAGCTGCACCTTTACCGGATCCAGCCGGAGCAGATCTGCTTCGAGATTACCGAAACAGCGGCGATCGCCAATCTGGGGCAGGCTACCCAGCTGATTGCCGAGCTCAAGCAAATGGGCTGCCAGTTTGCGCTGGATGATTTTGGCAGCGGCATGTCGTCGTTCGGCTATCTGAAACACCTGCCGGTGGACTACCTTAAAATTGACGGCAGTTTCGTCAAGAATATGGTCGATGATCCGATCGATGCGGCCATGGTTGAGGCGATCAACAATATCGGCCATGTGATGGGGCTGAAAACCATTGCCGAATTCGTCGAGAACGATGCCATCCGGGCTGCACTGACGCAGTTGGGGGTGGATTATTCGCAAGGCTGGGGCATTGCCCGGCCGGTGCCGGCTGCCGCACTGCTGGAATTCTGAACGCCGTTTGCTGCTGGAGCCTCCGATGCCCGAACAACTGGACAAACGCCGTGCCAACACCCCGGCGCAGCTCAAGAATCAACTGGAACATCATGCGCACGAGGCGCATGGCAAGCTGGGTGAATATCTGCTGCATGCCGGGCTGGTCGGCCGCGAGCAACTGCGCAGTGCGCTGATCCGCCAACGCACCTCCGATCATCGCCGGCTGGGCGAAATCCTGGTGGAAGCCGGCTTGCTGTTGCCCGGCCAGCTCGACGACATTCTCAAACAGCAGCTTGATCTGCCGCGGGTACAGTTGTCCGACTTTGCGATTGAAACCGAAGTCCTGGAAAAGGTTCCCGAGAGCGTCGCCCGGCGCTACCAGATCCTGCCGCTGATGCTTTACGCTGACCAGCTGGTGGTGGCGACCGAAAACGTGCTGTCGTCTGAAACGCTGGAATCGCTGCGTTTCGTTACCGAGCGGCGCATCGTGCAGGTGATTGCCGAGCCGGGGTCGATCGAAAAGGCCATCAACGACCACTACCTGCGCCAGATCAGCAGCGACGACCTCGCGCACTACGAAATGACGCTGGAGCGTGGCGAGGACGAGCTGCGCATGTGGCAGGAGGCCGAGCAGCTGGCCAAGCAGCAGCCGATCGTCAAGCTGGTCGATTCGATGATCAGCAATGCGATCATGCAGAAAACCTCGGACATCCACATCCTGCCTGAATACGACAAGTTCGAACTGCTCTACCGCATCGACGGCACCCTGGTCAAGGTGCGCGATTTTCCCAAATCGCTGTTGCCGGCCGTGGTCAGCCGGATCAAGATCATTTCCCGGCTGAACATCGCCGAGCGGCGCCTGCCACAGGACGGCCGGATTCGCTACACCGACCGTGGCAACGTGGTCGATCTGCGGGTATCGGTGATTCCGGTGCAGTTTGGCGAGAGCATCGTCATCCGTCTGCTGAACAAGCAGGCCGGCCTGCGTACCCTGTCACAAATCGGTTTTTCCGAACACGACGAGGCGAGGCTGCGCGACCTGCTCGACCACTCGCACGGCATCGTGCTGGTTACCGGGCCGACCGGATCGGGCAAGTCTACCACCCTGTACGCAGCCTTGCAGGAGGTGGCCAAAACCAACGTCAACATCATTACGGTCGAAGATCCAATCGAATACGAGCTGTCCGGCACACGGCAAATCCAGCTGATTCCGGCAATCAACTTCACTTTACCACAGGCGATTCGCCAAATCCTGAGCCACGACACGGATGTGTTGATGATCGGCGAAATGCGCGATCTGGAAACCTGCAAGATCGCGGTGGAAAGCGCGCTGACCGGCCATCTGGTGTTCAGCACCCTGCACACCAACGATGCCGCCAGCACCATTGTCAGGCTGCTGGAAATGGGCATCGAGCCGTACATGATCCGTGCGGCGCTGATTGGCGTGCTGGCCCAGCGGCTGGTGCGGCGCAATTGTCAGCAATGCCTGGTGCCAGATTCGGTCACGCAGCTGATGCGGATCAATCTGGCGCTGGGGGCGGATGAGGTGTTCTACCGCGGCGCTGGCTGCGAGCACTGCCGCCACACGGGCTTCAGCGGCCGGGCGGCAGTCTACGAATTGCTGACCCTGGACGAGGACGTGCGTAACCAGATCCACCACGGCTGCTCGGCCGATGATATCCGCAGCCTGGCCGTGAGCCACGGCATGACACTGATGCAGCAGCACGGCGTCATGCTGGCCCGGCAAAAACAGGTGGCCATCAGCGAAGTCTATCGCTCCTGTATGTAGGCACGGCTGGACGCCGCTCTGGTAGCGGCCTCCAGGCCATCCAGCCCGTACCCCTGCCATGATCGCCCCGCTGCTCGCCTTTGTCGCTGGCGCCACTGTCTTGCAATCCCTGCCGCAGCTCCCTCCGGCCGGCATCCTCCTGACCGGCCTGCCGCTGTGGCTGATCGGCCGCTCATTCACGGGGCGGGTGCGCTGGGTAGGCGTGGTGCTGCTGGCGCTACTGTTCGGATTGGGCTGGGCCGGCCTGCGTGCCCACTGGCGAATGGCCGACCGGCTGGCGCCGGAATGGGAAGGCCGGGAGATCGAGTTGCGGGGCGTCGTCGCCGAACTGCCGCAGCCCACGGAACGCGGCGTTCGCCTGCGGCTGGATGTGGAACAAGTGTGGCCGGACAGGGCCATCATTCCGGGACACATCCAGCTCAGCGATTATCAGCCGGCCAGGCGCGACATGTGGCGCGCCGGCCAGCGCTGGCTGATCCGGGCAAGGCTGCGCCAGCCTCACGCGACGCATGCGCCGCACACTTTCGATGCCGAACGCTGGATGCTGCAGCAAGGTATTCGCGCCACCGGCACGGTTCGCTCTGCCCGGCTGGCCGACGATCTGGTCTGGCGCCCGGCCTACCTGCTCCACCGCTTGCGCGACCAACTGCGGCGCTCAATGCTGGCCACCCTGGGGCCGCGCCCGTATGCCGGGCTGGTGACTGCACTGGTGATGGGCGACCAGCAGGCAATCCCGGCGGCCCAATGGACGATCTTTGCCCGCACCGGGCTGACCCATCTGGTCAGTATCTCCGGACTGCATATCACGCTGGTTGCGGCCATGGTGGCGGCAAGCGTCCACTGGCTGTGGCGGCGGCGCGCCGCCTGGCTGCTGCGGCTACCGGCACGCAAGGCGGGGCTGCTGGCAGGCATGCTGGCAGCGGCCGGCTACGCCTTGCTGGCGGGCTATTCGGTGCCCACCCAGCGTACCCTTTACATGCTGCTGATCGCCGGCTGGGCGCTGTGGTCCGGCCGTTCGCTGTCCATCTGGCAAATCCTGTGCCTGGCGCTGGCCGGCGTGGTGCTGCTCGACCCGTGGGCCGTGCTGGCACCGGGCTTCTGGCTATCGTTTGGCGCAGTGGCGTGGCTGATCCGTGCCGAACTGGGCCGGCTGCAGCCCGCATCAGCGCTGCGCCGGTGGGCCGGTGCGCAATGGGCCGTCACCCTCGGTCTGGCGCCAGCGCTGCTCTTGCTGTTCCAGCAATTGCCGCTGATCTCGCCCTTGGCCAATGCCTGGGCGATTCCGCTGATCGGCACACTGGCCACCCCGCTGTGCCTGTTGGGCGCACTGCTGCCACCGCTACTGCCGCTGGCGCACGGGCTGATCGAACTGACGATGCAGCCCATGGTCTGGCTGGCTGGCTGGCCGCAACTGCAATGGCAGCAGGCGGCTCCACCGCACTGGTCGCTGGGATTGGCCCTGCCGGCAATAGTCTGGCTGACCCAGCCCCGCGGCTGGCCGGCCCGGTGGCTGGCATTGCCGGCGCTGTTGCCGCTGTGCTGGCCTAGTGTGGAATCGGTGCCCCCAGGGGAATTCCGGTTATCGATGCTGGATGTCGGCCAGGGTACGGCCGTGGTGGTGCAAACCGCCCGGCACACGTTGCTGTACGACACCGGCCCGGCGTTCGGCCGCGACTCGGACAGCGGCATCCGGATCGTCTTGCCCTGGCTGCGGGGCGAAGGGCTGGCACAACTGGATGGACTGGTGCTGAGCCACGACGATGCTGACCATACCGGAGGCGCAGCGTCGGTGCTGAACGAGCGGCCGCCGCGCTGGCTGCTGCATACCTTGCCGGACCGGCATCCGCTGCTGGCAGGCGGGGCACATCCGGTGCGCTGCCAGGCCGGCCGGCAATGGCAATGGGACGGAGTGGTGTTTCAGGCACTGGCACCGGTAGAAAGCGACGCCGCCGGGCCACCGTACAAGGACAATGATCTGAGCTGCGTGATCCGCATCGTGGCCGGCTGCGGCAAGGTGCTGCTCACCGGCGACATTGAGCGCAGGGCCGAGCAATGGCTGCTGCAGCACCGGCCAGACGCCCTGGCAGCCGAGGTATTGCTGGTGCCGCACCACGGCAGCAAGACCTCATCCGGCCGCGACTTCATCGACGCAGTGGCAGCCCGGCACGCCCTGGTCAGCGCCGGCTACCGCAACCGTTTCGGCCATCCGCGTGCCGACGTGCTGCAGCGCTACCTCGATACCGGAGCAACGATCCACCGTACCGACCTGCACGGTACCGTTGGCCTGTCCTGCGGCGCACACGGCTGGCAGGTCAGCCGCAGCCGCGAACAGCAAGCGCGCTACTGGCAGGCCGGCCACAGCGACCCGAGCGGGGCAGACTAGGCTCCGTTGACATAGGCTTCACAGTCGCGCCGGATGGCCGCGAAAATCGGCTGACCCTACGGGTTTCCCCGCTTTGGAGCCTGGTTTCGGGCTTGAGTATGCGCCTGGACGCGGCCATGGGCGGTTCTTGCAGCCCGGCCAGACACCGCGCTGCACAAGGCGTGCAGGCGGGTGCAGGCCAAAGGATTCAATTGGTCGGCGCCGACGGCGCGAGCTTGACCCTGGCCTCGACCGTATTGCCGTTGCCCTGATATTCGATGCTGTCAAAACTCAGCATCCGTGCCATCGAAATGCCGCGCCCGTGCGGGTCGAAGGCCCGCTCAGCCGAGAATTCCATGAATGGCTGCCAGTCGAAGCCATTACCCTGGTCAGCAACCACAAAGCGAACTTCCTGTGCATCACGGGTCAGCATGACCGATGCCACCCGGCTGGCGTAAGCCGGATCGGCCAGCCGGACTTCCATCTCCTGCTCCCAGGTATTGTCCTGGATCAGCCGTGACTTTTCCTTGTAGGTAATCCCCAGATTGCCGTGCTCGACCGCATTGATCAGCAGTTCGGACAAGCCCATCGCTACCCGCTCCGGCTGCGGACAGACCGACGACAGCAAGGCGCTCAGCCGTTTGGCCTCGGCCACGGTGCGAAACTGGAATTCACCATAACGCAGCAGGGTCAGCGTATCGCGCTGCTGCTGCAACTGGGCCAGCAATTCCAGCTGCGAGCGGCGATCGCGCACCGCCGCCGACACAATCGCCAGCAGCGTTTCCCGCTCGAATGGCTTGGTCAGGTAGTAATACGCCCCGGCCTTCAGCCCCTCCTTCACCGCATCGGGTGAACCCATTGCAGTCTGCAGGATCACCGGCAAGGCTTGAAAGCGCTCCTGGTCCTTGATCTTGGCCAGCAGCTCCATGCCATTCATGCGCGGCATCATCCGGTCGAGCAGGATGGCGTCGTAGTCGGCATCGTCGCGCTGCAGCAGCTCCCATGCCTCGACGCCATCGTAAGCCGGCTCGACAGTGTAGCCGCTGGCCTCCAGATGTTCGGTCAGGATTTCGATATTGAATGGTTCGTCGTCGACGATCAGGATGTGGGGGGCGTTGCCTTCACGCGCCATGATGGTTCTGCTCCTCGTTTTGATACGGCAAATAGACAATCAGGCTGGCCCCGCCGTCGTCATGGTTGCGGGCAATGATCTCACCGCCGTGGCCACGCACGATCTCGCGGCAGATCGCCAGCCCCAGGCCCGCACCACCGGCACCGGTCTGGGTTTTACTGCTCTGGATGAATTTGTCGAAAATGGCTTCCAGCTCGTCGGGCGGAATGCCGATGCCGTGGTCGCGCACCTCCATCGCCAGCGCCTCCTGCGCCCGGTCGCCTGGCAGCACATCCGCGCGAAAACCCAGCTCGATCGACCGCCCTTCCGGACTGAACTTGATCGCGTTGCCCAGCAGATTGCGGATCACCTGGCTGATGCGCAAGGTATCGAACACCAGCACGGTCGGCACCGCCGTAGGGGCCACCGTCAGCACCAGCCGCTTGGAGGCACACAGCGGCTGCAGCTCTTCCACCGCCTCCTGCACGCATGGCAGCAGATCCTGCAGCTTCATGTTGTAGACCATCTTGCCCGCTTCCAGCTTCGACAGATCGAGCAGATCGTTGAGGATCGCCAGCAGGCGCCTGCCGCTCTGGTGGATCCGGTCGAAGTAATGGGTGATTTTTTCTGCCGGCGCACTGCCGGTCTTGCTCTGCCCCAGCTCGGCAAAGCTGAGAATGGCGTGCATCGGTGTGCGCAATTCGTGCGACATATTGGCCAGGAATTCGGATTTGGCCCGGTTGGCCATTTCCGCCATGTCCTTGGCCTGGCGCAGCGCCAGCTCGGCCTCGCGCCGGTCGGTTACATCCTCGTACATCCAGATCGCCCCGGCCAGCGGGTTGGCCGCATCCAGCGCCTTGCCCCGCACGCTGCACCAGAACCGCACCCCATGCACATCGGCCAGCACGTGCTCGCCCTGGTACACCTCGCCACGGGCCAGCACCGGCAGAAACTTGTCGGCTATCCGCAGGTAGGCGTCTTCGTCCGGATAGATGCATCGGGTGGATTTGCCGATGATTTCCTGCTGTGAATAGCCGAACAGCTCGGCCATCGCCGGATTGGCCGACACGATCATCCGGTCGGTAATGTGGGCAATCGCCATCGGGCTGGCATCCAGCATGGTCTGCAGCTCGGCAGTGCGCTCGCGCACCAGATCGGCCAGATGGTCACGGTGGCGGATCAGCTCGGCCTCGGTGCGCTTGCGCTCGCTGATGTCGCGCAGGATCAGTAGATATTCGCCCTCGCCGTACTGGGTTACCCGCGCTTCGAATGCCCAGTTCCCCCCCCCCAGCAGCCAGTCAAACTCGAACAGCTCGGTGCGCCCGGTGGCCTCGGCATCGAGCATTGCCACCTGCAAGCGGCTGGACACCTCACGCGGCAGCCAGTCTTCTGCCGCCAGCCGCAGCAACTGGCGCGGCAGATGCTGGGTGAACACCGCCTGCTTGCTCTGGAAATCCACCACCATCCCGTAACGATCTAGCCGCACGATGGTATCCGGCAAGGCGTTGAGGATCGCCCGGTTGCGCTGCCCAGACACCCGCAGCGCCTCTTCGGCCGCCTTGCGTTCGCTGATGTCGAGGATCGAGCCGACCACCGCCGGCCGGTTGTTGAAAGTGCTGCGCTGCATCGAAATCAGCGCGAAGAACGGTGTGCCGTCACGCTTGAGCAGGCAGACCTCGATTGGCGCGACATATTCGTCCGCCAGTGCCGCTTCCTGCATGTCGGTAAAGGTAAATCGCCACTCCGGGGCAATCAACTTCATCGGGTCGTCGAGTGTCAGCAACTGCTCGCGGTCAAAGCCGAAGTAGCGCGCCAGCGTCGGATTGGCAAACTGGATATGTCCGCCCTGCAAGACATAAATGCCGATGTAGCTGGCATCGAGAATTGCCCGGTGCTTGTATTCGCTCTCGAACAGCACCCGCTCGGTGCGCTTGCGCTCGGTAATATCCCGCCCGATGCCGACAAAATAACGCCGGCCTTCGATCTGCACCTCGCTCAGGGTCAGCTCCAGCGGAAAATGCTCCCCACCCTTGCGCGTGGCCACGATCTCCCGCCGCGTACCGGGAGCAATGGTGCCCGCTGGCTGCAACAGATCGTTCAACTGCGCCACGTCGCCGTCGGCCAGAGGCGGCAACAGCAGCAGCACCGACTGGCCGATGACATCCTGCTGCGACAGGCCGAACATCCGCTCGGCAGCCGGGTTGAACAAGTCGATGTGCCGAGCCTCATCCCACAGGATGATGGCATCGCTGGTGTTGTCGAGTACGCTGCGCATCCGGGTTTCACTGGCCCGCAGCGCCATCTCGGCTTTCTCGCGGTCGTCCAGCGAACGCAGCAGCACCTGGTTGCCCAGCGACACCTGCTCGGTCCGTTCCTCGACCAGCCGGGCCACAAACCTCGCCCGGTGCTGCACGTAATACACCGTGGCAGTGACAAACCCGACCAGTACCAGCCCGGCCAGCAGGTGCAACCAGGGGTAGATGCCGCTGGACGGGCGGCTGATCTCGCCGTGCACCGCCCACACCTGATCAGCCACCTTGATCCGGCGGCTGAATACCCACACCGGCCGGCCGGAATACTGGTCCGCCCCGTCAGCCGTGGGAAACAGCCGGCGGCCAAAGCTGGAATCAGTCATGTCCAGCACCGTCAGCCGGATTTCCTGGCCCTTTTGATCCGGCGCCTGGCGATACACCCCATCCATCATCCGGCCAACGTCGAGCAGCACGAAGCTCAAGCCTGCGACCGGCGCCTCGTCGCTTTGCTGGCCATGCGAGCGCAGCAGCAACACCAAAGTCGCCTGGTTGCCACCGAAATCGGCGCGAAACCCCTGGCTGACCGTTGGCAAGCCGGTACGCCAGGCGGTGTGAATGGCGCTCCTGAGCGCAGGATTGGTAGAAAAATCGACGCCTTCCAGCACATGGCCGCGCGGCTTGACGAAATACACCGGAAACAGGTGCGGACGAACAGACACCCCTTGCTTGCCGCTGACCAGCCGGGAGCTGTCGAGGATCCGGTAATCCGGCAGGTTTTCACGGGCCTCGGCCTCGAACTCGGCCTGCCTGGCCCGTGCCACCCGCGCCAGCCGGCCGGCAGCAATCAGCTCCGGGGGGGCAGCGGGAAGCTGTTCGCCGAACCGGTCAAACTGGTAGTAGGTAAGCCGGGGGTCAGTGGCAAACAGCGCGTGATAGGTCTGCACCCGCCGCATTGCCTCACCGACCGATTCCTGCAGCAGATTGACCTTGATCGTCACCTGGGTTTCGAATTGCCGGCGCATTTCACGCTCAGCGTCGCGCACTTCCGACACGAACAGGAAGCCGACCGTGGCGGCGCCGGCAATGGCGGCCACCCAGGTCGGAAGCAGGCTCGGAATCGAAATGCGCAAGACAACCTCAGCGGGTCAGAAACAGGTTACCGGAAGGATTGATCCAGTATAGGCAGAATTGGCCCGCTGGCCAGCCGGGCTCACCCAAGCTCGCGATGCAGGCAAAGGAACTCTTGGGTCAGCTTGTGTTTTGGATCGAGATGAATCATCGGCCGTGACAGCTCGTGCGATTCGCGGATTTTCACCGAAGAGGACAGATAGGCATTCAGCACCGGCAAGCCTTCACCTTTCAGCTCTTCGACCAGCTTGGTCGGCAGCGCTGCCCGTGCCATGAACTGATTGACGATGATGCCACCGACCTGCAACCGGGGATTATGGTCCTCGCGGATTTCCTGCACGCTCTCCATCAGGCTGTACAGCGCCTTGCGCGAGAAATCGTCGCAATCGAACGGAATCAGGCACGATTCGGCAGCAATCAGCGCCGACAGGGTGAAAAAGTTCAGCGCTGGCGGCGTGTCGATGTACACCACCTCGTAGTCCAGGTCTTTCAGCGAATCACGCAATTTGAAAATCTTGTAGCGCGATTCCAGCTTGCCCTGCAGATCGGACAAAGCAGGGTGTGACGGCAGCACATCCAGATTGTCGTACGGCGAGCCATGAATGAACTCGGCTGCCTTTTTGGTGTACAGGCTGAAACCCAGTGTCTGCTCGAACAGATCGGCCACGGTATGTTTCAGATCAGCCCCGGCCAGCCCCATCAGGTAATGGGTCGAGTTGCCCTGGGGGTCCAGGTCGACCAGCAGCGTCTTGCGCCCTTCGGCTGCGCTGATGGCTGCCAGATTGGCGGCAATGGTCGATTTGCCCACCCCGCCCTTTTTGTTGAATACCACTCTGCGCATGATTGATCCTTGTCGGTTGACTATCGTTATATGCAATGCCATTTTACGCCGCCACCTGAAGCGCTGGCGATGGCCGCACCGCCCTGGCTGCATGCGGCAATGCAATAGTGCTAATATGCGCGCACCTTTGCCAGGCACCCCCGTAACCCACCCAGACCGAAACCAGACATGCAGACAGGACACTCCAGACAACCGCTCGCCGCGCTGACCATTGGTGCCATCGGGGTAGTGTACGGCGACATCGGAACCAGCCCGCTTTACACGATCAAGGAGTGCTTCACGGGTCATTCGATCGCGCTGCTGCCGGAAAACATCTTCGGCATCCTCTCGCTGATTTTCTGGTCGGTGTTGCTGGTGGTATCACTGAAGTACGTCGTGTTCATCATGCGAGCCGACAACAACGGCGAAGGCGGCATTCTGGCGCTGATGGCGCTGGTGCTGCGCACGCTGGGAAAACAGCCGCAATTGCGCTGGTATGTGATGCTGGCCGGGATATTTGGCGCCTCGCTGTTTTACGGTGACGGCATGATTACGCCGGCGATCTCGGTGCTATCGGCTGTCGAGGGGCTGGCGCTGATTACCCCTGCCTTCAAACCCTACATCGTACCGGTCAGCATCACCATCCTGGTCTGCCTGTTTGCCATGCAGCGCTGGGGAACCCATCAGGTCGGCAAGCTGTTCGGCCCGATCATGCTGCTGTGGTTCAGCACGCTGGCCGGCCTGGGGCTGTGGCAGATTGCCCAGGCTCCCGAAGTACTGCAGGCGGTCAATCCGCTGTATGCCCTGCGTTTCATCAGCGAGCATCAGGGAGAAGCCTTTCTGGCGCTGGGCGCAGTGGTGCTGGCATTGACCGGTGCCGAAGCGCTGTATGCCGACATGGGTCATTTCGGCCGCCAGCCGATCCAGGTGGCTTGGTTCGGCTTCGTGATGCCGGCGCTGGTGCTCAACTATTTCGGTCAGGGCGCCCTGCTCCTCAACGAGCCCGCCGCCATCGAGAGCCCGTTCTTCCACCTGGGCCCCAACTGGGCGCTGATCCCGATGGTGGTGCTGGCCACCCTGGCCGCGGTCATCGCATCGCAAGCGGTCATTTCAGGCGCTTTTTCCATCACCCGGCAAGCCGTGCAGCTGGGCTACCTGCCCCGACTGGCCATTCTGCACACGTCCGAAAAGGAAATCGGCCAGATTTATGTACCGGCCATCAACTGGATGCTGCTGGGCTCGATCATCCTGCTGGTGATCGGTTTTCGCAGCTCGGGCAACCTGGCCGCAGCCTACGGTATTGCCGTCACCGGCACCATGATGATCACCACCGCGCTGTCGCTGATCGTGATGCGCAACATCTGGCGCTGGAACAAATGGCTGAGCATCGCCGCCTTCTTGCTGATATTCAGCTTGGACGTCGCCTTCTTCAGCGCCAACGCGCTCAAGCTGATGGACGGTGGATGGTTCCCGCTGGCCATCGGCCTGCTGTCGTTCACCCTGCTGACCACCTGGAAACGGGGCCGTAAAATCCTGTTCGAACGGCTGTCGGCCGACGCCTTGCCGCTGGAAGGGTTTGTCCAGTCCATCGAAGCCTACCCGCCTACCCGGGTACAGGGCACCGCGATCTTCATGACCAGCACTACCGAGGGTGTGCCGCACGCCCTGCTGCACAACCTCAAGCACAACAAGGTTCTGCACCAGCGGGTCGTCTTCCTGAACATTTTCACCGAAGATATCCCGTTCGTACCAGACATCGACCGGATCCAGATCCGCCCACTCGGCCAGTCGTTCCATTTCGTAACCGCGTCCTACGGTTTCAAGGAGGCACCGGACATGGCAGAAATCCTGGCCGACTGCGGCCGGCAAGGGCTGACATTCGACATGATGGACACCTCGTTCTTCCTGTCACGCGAAACCCTGGTGCCCAGCAAGATGCCGGGAATGGCCATCTGGCGTGAAAAGCTGTTCGCACTGATGTCGCGCAATGCGATGCGGGCCACCGACTTTTTCCATATTCCGACCAACCGGGTGGTCGAACTGGGCACACAAGTGGAAATCTGACCGGCCAGCAGCGTCATGCTGATATCATGACATCATTGTTCTGACAGGATTCTTTTCGCGGTGCAGCTTGGCATTCTCTGCTGGTCTTCCCCGGCCCACGCGCTTTGCCGACGTCTGGCTCGCCAGGGGATGCCTTTTGC
This sequence comes from uncultured Burkholderiales bacterium, assembly GCA_964495595.1. Lineage (GTDB taxonomy): Bacteria > Pseudomonadota > Gammaproteobacteria > Burkholderiales > SCOH01 > CALMFQ01. Next base: position 14,545 of record CAZBWH010000067.1, read on the forward strand.
CCTCTACCTGCCCGACCCGGGCACCGCGGCCGACCTCGCCCCGTTCTGCCTGCCCTCGCCACAGGCGGTGCTGGCGGCATTGCCCGGCCAGCGTATCGTCTGGCTGATCGAACCCGCACCGTCCGACCCTGTCCGTTTTGACTGGCTGCTGACCACACTGTCCTGCGGCGACACACTGGTTGATGCAGGCCGCTCGGGTTTTGCCGAGGCACTGGCGCGATGTGACGCAGCGCGCCGGGCCGGCGTCAGCTATCTCGACGTAGGGGTTACGCTGAGCGATTGGGGCACGCACTATGGCTTTGCACTGATGATCGGCGGCAGCGCCGACCGGCTGGCTCCGGTCGCTCCCCAGTTGAACGCGCTGGCCCCGGTGCCCGACGGTGGCTGGTTGCACTGCGGCCCTGCCGGATCCGGCGCTTTCATGCGCCAATTGCAATACGAGACTGAAGCAGCGCTGCTGCAGGGCATGACCCAGGCACACCAGGCATTCGACCCGCAACAATCACCGCCGCCCGCGCAAGAGCAGCTCAACCAGGTCTGGCAACAAGGCAGCGCCTTGCGCCAGCGTCTGTCCACCCTGGCAGCAAGCTACCTGGCCCAGGTCGATGCTGACCAGGCGTTTACTCCGTTTTTCCCCTTGCCGGCATTCGACCCGTCCCCCTTGCCGCACATACCTCACCCATCCTGGCCGGCACTGGAGCTGGCCAGAATGATCCAGTTCGCCTCATCCAGCAGCGAACAATTCGAACAACAAATCCTCGCCCTGCTGCGCACCCATCCCAACGGCTTTCAGTTCGGCAGCCCTTAACGGCCTGCAGACCAATACCAGCGAGGCTTGCAGGCCGGGCTGCACACCAGGGTGGATGCGGCTTGCAGCCAAGGTGGGGCAAATCGTCGCACGCTATCTATACTGGATTCGTCACGCCCGTTCGCCGCCAGGTCTTGGCGCCCTGCCCGGGCAATCTGTCATCTTCAGGAAGGATGGTCATGAAAAACAAGGTTCAGCCCACCAGCAAGGAGCGGGTGATGCGTGAAGACGATTTCATCGTCTCCAAAACCGACGCCAAGGGGCGTCTGACTTACGGCAATGAAATCTTCATTGAATTTTCCGGCTTTACCGAAACCGAGCTGCTTGGCCAGCAACACAACATCATCCGTCACCCTGACATGCCGCGTGGCGTGTTCCGCTTTCTGTGGGACAACATTGCCCAGGGCAAGGAGGTGTTTGCCTACGTCAAGAATATGTCCAAGGACGGTGGCTTCTACTGGGTGCTCGCCAATGTCACCCCCGACTACGACGCCAGCGGCAAGATTGCCGGATATTTCTCGGTGCGCCGCGCCCCTGCCCGCTCTGCCGTCCAGATCGTCGACGGACTGTACCGCCAGATGCTCGAAGCCGAGCGCCAGGCCGGCCCGCGCGACGCCTGCGATGCCTCCATTTCCCTCCTCACCCAGGTTCTGCAAGAGAAAGGCATGACCTATGAACAGTTCATTCTCTCTATCTAAGGCGCATCTGGCACAGGTGCTGGTGCCACTGCTGCTGGCGCTGGGCTGGGTCTGGCTGCATTACGGACTGGACTGGATCGTGCCACTGTGCATTGCCGCCAGCCTGGCGCTGCTGATCCGGCCGCTGGCGATTGGCCAGACCCGCGATCCACGCCTTGACCAACTGCAACAGGTCATCCGTGAAATTGCCAATGGCAAGGTGGGCAGCCGGATTACCTACATCGGCCCGCGTGATGAACTGGGTGCCCTGTGCTGGCAGATCAACGACATGCTCGACCAGCTCGAAGCCTGCTTTCGCGAACAGCAGACCGTGCTCAGCGCCGCCGGCGCGGGGCAATACTTTCGCAAGGCTCAGCCAATCGGCCTGCGCGGCGCATTCCGCGAGGCCCTGCAGCGCACCAATGAATCGATTGCGATGCTGGAACGCAATGCAACCGAAGCGCTCGCGCTCCAGCAACGGGAACGCCAGGCCCAGCACGAGATCGAATCGCTGGTCAGCGCGGCGGTGAATGGCGATTTTTCCCAGCGGCTGGCCGAAGACGGCAAGCAAGGGTTTTTCCTCAAGCTGGCCAAAGACCTCAACAGCCTGTCCGCCACCACCGGCAGGGGATTGCAAGAGGTGGCCACCGTGCTGGATGCTGTAGCCCGCGGCGACCTGAGCCACCGGGTCGAATCCGCTTATGCCGGGGTGTTCGACCAGCTCAAGCGGAGCACCAATACCACGGTGGAATACCTGCATCATGTGGTTGAACAGGAAGCCGCCCGCCTGGTCGGTGCTGCCGCCCACGGCGACTTCAGCCAGCGCATCGACGAAGCCGGCAAGCTTGGATTCTTCCTGCAACTGACCCAGAACCTCAACAAACTGTGCGATATCACCGAACGCGGGCTGGGTGATGTCGCCAGCGTGCTGGAAAGCGTCACCGCCGGCGATCTGACCGCCCAGGTCACCGCCGAGTACGAAGGCATCTTCGACCAGCTCAAACAAAGCATCAACACGACGGTTGGCCATCTGCACCAGCTCGTCGAACAAATCATCGAAGCTGCCGACACCATCAACGTCGCAGCCAAGGAAATCGCCGCCGGCAACCAGAACCTCTCCAGCCGCACCGAATCCCAGGCAGCCAGCCTGGAAGAAACCGCCAGCAGCATGGAAGAGCTCACCAGCACCGTCCGCCAGAACGCCGACAACGCCCGCACCGCCAACCAGCTCGCGCGTGGCGCCTCGGAAATCGCCGTCAATGGCGGCTCGGTAGTGGGCCGGGTGGTACACACCATGGACGACATCAACAGCTCGGCCCACAAGATCGTCGACATCATTTCCGTCATTGACGGCATCGCCTTCCAGACCAACATCCTGGCACTGAATGCCGCAGTCGAAGCTGCTCGCGCCGGCGAGCAGGGGCGCGGCTTTGCCGTGGTGGCTACCGAAGTCCGCAGCCTGGCCCAGCGCTCGGCCAGTGCCGCCAAGGAAATCAAATCGCTGATCGACGACTCGGTGCACAAGGTGGAAAGCGGTAGCAAGCTGGTCGCCGACGCCGGCCAGACCATGTCTGGCATCGTCAACGCGGTCAAACGGGTCACCGACATCATGAACGAAGTGGCCAATGCCAGCGGCGAACAGAGCGCCGGCATTGATCAGGTCAACACCACCGTGTCGCAGCTGGATGAAATGACCCAGCAAAACGCTGCACTGGTCGAACAGGCCGCCGCCGCCGCCGAAAGCCTGGAAGAGCAGGCCGAGGGCCTGTCGCAAGCGGTATCGGTATTCCGTCTGCGCAATCAGGGGCGCAAGGCGCTGCCGGCACCTGCCCGACTGCCTGCGGCAACACGGCCGGCCCGCGCCGTGACAAGCGCCAGCGTACCGCGCAGTGCGCCCGTTCGCCAGGCCAACCCGGCAGACCGTGACGACGAGTGGGAAGAGTTCTGACCCGCCACTGGCCCGCCCCACCACCCGCCCATCGCAAGCCGATGGGCTTTTTTTTGCCGCACCAAAATCGATCATGTTCATCAGCTTCAGTGATGTC
>CAZBWH010000068.1:0-17926 GCA_964495595.1 uncultured Burkholderiales bacterium
TCGGACCGAAATGTAAGCTGTCGCGTCGCGAAGGCACAGATCTGTTTTTGAAGAGTGCACGTCGTGCGCTCGATACCAAGTGCAAGCTGGATGTTGCACCTGGTCAACATGGTCAGAAGAGTGGCGCCCGCCTGTCTGACTATGGTGTGCAGTTGCGTGAAAAGCAGAAAATCCGCCGTATTTACGGTGTACTGGAGCGCCAGTTCCGTGGCTATTTTGCCGAGGCGGAACGCCGTAAGGGCTCCACTGGTGAAAATCTGCTGAAGTTGCTTGAATCGCGCCTGGATAACGTGGTTTACCGGATGGGCTTTGGATCGACTCGTGCCGAATCCCGGCAACTGGTCAGCCATAAGTCGATTTGCGTCAATGGCAATGTAGTGAATATTCCTTCCTATCAGGTAAAAGCCGGTGATGTGGTTTCTGTACGCGAGCAAGCCAAGAAGCAGGTTCGCATTCAGGAGGCGCTGGCCTTGGCTGAACAGATTGGCATGCCGGGTTGGGTTCAGGTCGACTCCAAGAAGATGGAAGGGGTTTACAAGTCCGTTCCTGAGCGCTCGGATCTGGCTGGTGACATCAACGAGCAACTGGTTGTCGAATTCTACTCGAAGTAAGCTCAAGGCAAGTAAGGAAGGGTTATGCAAAGCAGTGCTACCGAATTTTTGAAGCCGCGCATCGTCGACGTACAGCACGTGACGCCATATCAGGCAAAGGTTGTGATGGAGCCGTTCGAGCGCGGTTACGGACATACACTGGGCAATGCGTTGCGTCGGGTGCTGTTGTCTTCCATGCCCGGATTTGCGCCTACCGAGGTCAAGATCGACGGTGTGCTTCATGAGTATTCCGCGCTGGATGGGGTTCGTGAGGATGTCGTTGATATCCTGCTGAATCTGAAAGGCGTGGTGCTCAAGCTGCATAGCCGGCAGTCGGCCGTTCTGTCGCTATCCAAGGACGGCGAGGGGGTGGTGACCGCGGGTGACATCGAAACGACTCATGATGTTGAAATTCTCAACCCGGAACATGTCATTGCCAACTTGTCGGCTGGCGGCAAGCTGAACATCGAGCTGAAAGTGGAGCAGGGGCGTGGTTATGTGCCGGCCACGGTTCGCGCGAAGGACGATGAAAATCGTTCGATTGGCAGCATGCTGCTTGATGCGTCATTCAGCCCGATTCGCAGGGTCAGCTTTGCGGTTGAAAGTGCGCGTGTTGAGCAGCGTACCGATCTGGACAAGCTGGTAATCGACATCGAAACCAACGGTGCGATCGAGCCAGAAGAAGCGGTTCGTTTTGCTGCCCGCACTCTGGTGGATCAGTTGTCGGTGTTTGCAGATCTCAAGGGCACTGCCGTTGAGGTGGAAGAGCCGCGTGCGCCGCAGATCGACCCCATCCTGTTGCGTCCTGTCGACGATCTGGAGCTTACCGTTCGTTCTGCTAACTGCCTCAAGGCAGAGAATATCTACTATATCGGCGATCTGATCCAGCGTACCGAGACCGAGTTGTTGAAAACACCGAATCTTGGCCGTAAGTCGCTCAACGAGATCAAGGAAGTGCTTGCTTCCAAAGGTTTGACGTTGGGTATGAAGCTGGAAAACTGGCCGCCAGTCGGTTTGGAAAAACCGTAAGGAAAGGAATCTTTCATGCGTCATCGTTTGAGTAATCGAAAACTCAATCGCACATCCAGCCACCGGCTTGCGCTGCTGCGCAACCTGGCTAATGCGCTGTTGAGGGAAGAAGTGATCAAGACCACTCTGCCCAAGGCAAAGGAACTGCGCCGTGTGGCCGAGCCGTTGATTACCCTGGGCAAGAAGCCTAGCTTGGCTAACCGTCGCCTGGCGTTTGACCGCACCCGCGATCGTGATATCGTGGTCAAGTTGTTCGATGTGTTGGGGCCGCGCTATGCGACTCGTAATGGTGGATATCTGCGCATTCTGAAGTGCGGTTTCCGTCAGGGTGACAATGCACCGATGGCTTACGTGGAGTTGCTGGATCGCCCGGAAGTCGAGGCTGTGGCAGCCGCTGAGTAATCGCGGAACGCTCACTGTCCTGAGCAAAACGCCGAATACTTTGGTATTCGGCGTTTTGCTTTTTGGTGCCTGTTAGCTGCCACATCGTGTGTTGGCTCTGTCCCTATTGGCTTGGCGGGTGGTTAGACCCGTGTCGACAGAGCCTGGCGGCCGGATCATGACGTTCGTACGTCGAATTCGATTTTCCAGCGTTCGGTGCCGTCGCGTGGCTGGGCTTCCAGTTCCAGGGTGCCGGCCTCGGTGACACGGGCGTGCAGGCGAACCTGCACGACCTCGCCGGGCAGGCGGCCGGTGGCGGGGAGCAGCAGTTCGATGGCGTTAAGCTCCTGTAGTTCGTCGTCGGTCCAGAAGTCAAGGCAGGTGCCGATCTGGTCCTGGCGGCGGACGGACGAACCGAAGAAGCGGAACTGCACCGGTTCGCCAACGCGCAGGCCGAATTCCTGTTCGGCCAGCGGGGCCTCGGTGCCTTCTTCCATGCCGAAGGGCGCTACGCACAGGGCTTCGATCGGCGGTTCCAGGCCGGGGATGGCCGGCATGGCTGATTCGACTGCAACGTAGAAGGCGCGGGCGGTGCCACCGCGAATCCTGACTCCGCGCCCACGGCGGACGTAGCCGTAATACGCGGCACCACGGGCCACAGCGAGATCGAGGTCGACGCCGGTCAGTACCCGCGCTGGCTCGCTGCCTTCGCTTGCCAGCCAGTCGTTCAGCGTGCTGACGATGCGCTGTGCCAGGATGTCGGCCTTGAATACCCCGCCATTGAACAGGATAGCGGTCGGGTGCAGGAATGTAGCGTCGGCACTGAGCTTGCCGGTAAAGCCCTCCAGCTCGGCTAGGGCATCGACCTGCCGGCCAAGGAAGGCGGCCAGGTGGCGGCTGATGGCGGCGTCCTGCGCGTAGGGCAGGGTGAACTGGGTCAGCCCGGCGCGCTGGCGGGTGAGCGGGCGCTCGGCAGCGGCAATCTGCGGGAAGAAGCCATCGAGAATTACCTGGGCCACTTCGTCGCGGGTCAGTTCGGTACGGATCGAGCCGCCGATCAGCTTCGAGCCCCGGCTTGGCACCACGATCGGCACCGCTTCTGCTTCTGCATCGCTTAACAGCGTTTCTTTGGCGCTGCGGCAGGCGTAGGTCAAGGCACGCATCTGCCAGGCGTCGAGCTTGGTGTCGTTGGCGGCCAGCTTGCGTGCCACCCCATGCGCCAGGGTCAGGTCCATATTGTCGCCACCGAGCAGGATGTGCTCGCCGACTGCTACCCGGTGCAATTCCAGATTGCCTTCGCGCTCAACTACTGCAATTAGCGAGAAATCGCTGGTGCCGCCGCCGACGTCAACTACCAGAATGATGTCGCCCGGCCGCACCTGCTTGCGCCAGCGGCCGTCGCTGTTCTGAATCCAGTTGTACAGCGCTGCCTGCGGCTCTTCCAGCAGGGTCAGCGATCGGTAGCCGGCGCCGCGGGCCGCTTCGGCGGTCAGTTCGCGTGCACCGGGGTCGAATGAGGCCGGGATGGTGACGGTGATGTCCTGCTCGCTGAACGGGGCCTCCGGCCGGGCCTGATCCCAGGCTGCACGCAGGTGCTCGAGATAACGGATCGAGGCGGTCAGCGGTGAAATGCGGCCGACTTCTTCTGGCGCGTCGTGCGGCAGGATGGCTGCGCGGCGATCGACGCCGGGGTGGCACAGCCAGCTTTTGGCGCTGGACACCAGCCGGATCGGGGTGGTGGCGCCACGGCTGCGCGCCATTTCGCCAACCACGAAGTCCTGGCCGCCGATCCACGGCAAATCCAGCTCGCCATCGGCCAGCTCGTCGCGGTGCGGCAGATACAGGAATGACGGCAACAGGCCGGATTCTTCCACCGTGCCCGGCGCGGTCAGTTGCGGAATCGTAAGTACCCCGTGCGCGGTGTTCTCACCGTCGCTGGCGGTAATGTCGACATACGACAACGCACAATGGGTGGTGCCCAGATCGACACCAATGGCAAAACGCGGGGTGCTCATATTTCTACCTCCGCCGGAGCCAGCACATTGGCGTTGTGGCCCTCGGCCAGCTTGGGCAGACGGGTGGCGGTGACTTGCCAGCCGCGGTGGCTGAGGGTGCCACGGAACGGTGCCTGGCCGACCACATTGCCGGTCAGGCGCACGGATGCGGCGTCGAAACCGGCTTCCAGTACGATGCGGTGACCTTCGTTCTCTGGCCGGACCGGCGTAATGCTGAAGTGCTCGCGCAGTACCTTGGCGCAGCCTTCGTGCACCAGCCGTGCGGCGGCGCCAATGTCGGCATCGCTGTAGCCGGTGAGATTTTCCTGAGTGAAATCAATCAGCCGCGCATCGCGCTGCAACAGCGACAACAACTGCAGCGCGGCGTCGGGTGTTGGCTCGCGGAATACCGGTGCCGGCTGGGCGGCCGGTCTGGGCTCCGGCTGAGGCTGGGCGGGGAACGGCGCGGCATTCAGCTGCTGAATGCGGGCGGCGAATTCTCCGTTGGCAAGAATACTGAAAAAAGTGGCAATAGCCAGCGGAATCCGGCGCAGCAGGCCGGGGGTCTGGTTCGGATTGCTCATGCAAAACTCCTGAATACGGAATGACCCGGAGCGGACGATACATCGATCGCCGTTGCGCCTACCGGGCGATGAATCGGGCGCGGGAGACCTGTCGCAACAGGCTGTGATACAAATCGGGCGCGCCCTGCAGCGATTGCTGCGACGCAGCAGCGAAGTTTACCCGATTCACCTGTCATGAGCGGCGAATATTTGGCCACTGAGCTGCAGGCCGCTCTGGTAGCGGCGCACAGCCGGGCTGGAAGGCAATGCTGGCGCGGCCTGCAGCGCAGGTCATACGCTGCGCAGTTTGCCGCGCAGGGCTTTTACCTCGCCGCGCAGGGTTTTGCCCTGCAGCCGCTTCTGCTGCGAGCTGCGTGTTGGCCGGGTCGGGCGGCGCGGCTTGGCGGTGTGGGTGACGCTGGCGATCAGCTCGCTCAGCCGCTGGATTGCATCGGCGCGGTTCTGCTCCTGGCTGCGGTACTGCTGCGCCTTGATGACCACCACCCCGTCGCTGCTGATGCGCGAGTCGGGCAGGGCGAGCAGGCGCTCCTTGTACTGCTCGGGCAACGACGAGGCACGAACGTCGAAACGCAGGTGGATGGCTGACGACACTTTGTTGACGTTCTGTCCGCCGGCGCCTTGGGCACGGACGGCAGTCCACTCGATTTCGTCGTCGGCAATGGCCAGGGTGCGGGTGATGTGCAGCATGAGTCAGGCAAGCGGGCGGCGTAAAATGCCGATCATCGGACGATTTGCCGGACGCAGCAAGACAACACGGCACATTGGCCTGCGCCATTCCGGCGAGTGGCAATTTTTCATCCAACCGGTTTTCGGTACTCTCATGACCCACACCCGCCAGCAAATCCGTTTCTTTCGCCGCCGGATTCCGGCTTTCGACTGCGAGCCCGGCTGCCACGACTGCTGTGGCCCGGTGACCTGCAGCAGCGAGGAAATGGCCCGCCTGCCGGTCAAAAGCGATGCCGAACACGCGGCAGCGCTGGCCGAATACAACTGCGTCCATCTTGGCGCCAACGGCTGCACTGTCTACGCCGAACGGCCGCTGGTGTGCCGGCTGTTCGGCACCACGCCCAGGCTCGCCTGTCCGCGTGGCAAGCGGCCGGAGCAGATGATCGACAGAGATATCGAGCAACAGGTGTTTGCGTTCTTCAGCAGTCAGCGGCAAGTGCTGGTGTAGGCTCTGTTGACATAGGGAAGCGCTGATTTATTGGCTGCACGGGCGAATTGCGGCGTCGCGCGGTGAGCGCCGAATAGCGGGCTATTTCAGCGAGTCGCAACCCGGGCTGGCCGCAAAAATCGGTAGGGCTCTGCGGGGAAACGCAATCTGGGGAAGTCTATGTCAACAGAGCCCAGGCTGACCAGTTTGGTTAATTGCCGTTTACGTTTACGTCATTGCCATTCGCTGTGCCGTTTGCCACACTGCCGCGACGACCAATTCAATCTGCGGAAGGAATCTGGATGCAACTCAATCACGTCCCGGCGGTGATCACTGGCGGCGCCTCTGGCCTGGGGGCCGGTGCTGCACGAGTGCTGGCTGCGGCCGGTGCCAAGGTGGCGCTGCTCGATCTGCAAATGGACAAGGCACGCGCACTGGCAGCCGAGCTGGGTGGTGTGGCCATCGAATGCGATGTCAGCAGCGCTGCCAGCGCCGAGGCGGCAATGGCGGCGGTAGAGGCGCAACTCGGCCCGTGCGGCATTGCCGTCAACTGCGCCGGCATCGCCACCGCCAACCGCATTCTCGGCAAGGGTGGGCCAATGGCGCTGGAGGCATTTGCCAAAACCATCAATGTCAATCTGGTCGGCAGTTTCAACATCTTGCGGCTGGCGGCTGCGCAAATGCAGCAGCGCGAGCCGAACGCCGATGGTGAACGTGGCGTGATCATTTCCACCGCCTCGATTGCCGCCTACGAAGGCCAGATCGGCCAGGCCGCCTACGCCGCATCCAAGGGCGGCGTGGTGGCGATGACGCTGCCGGCGGCGCGCGAGCTGGCGCGTTTCGGCATCCGCGTGCTGGCGATTGCGCCGGGGCTGTTCCTGACGCCGATGATGCAGGCGTTCCCGCAGGAAATTCAGGACGCGTTGGCGGCTACGCTGCCGTTCCCGTCGCGGCTGGGCAAGCCGGAGGAATACGGCGCGCTGGTCAAACACATGGTGGAAAACCCGATCATGAATGGCGAAGTGGTGCGGCTGGACAGCGCAGTGCGCCTGCCGCCGAAATGACAACGGCTAAACAACCTTGAAACACAGAGAGCGCGGAGGACGCAGAGGCCACACAGAGAAACCCCTTTAGCACTCACGAATTCCTCTGTGACACCTCTGTGTTCTCTGCGCTCTCCGTGGTTCAAGGTTCTAAACAAGGATTAAACATGGACAACGAACTGCAATTATTCCGCGACAGCGCACAGCGCCTGCTGCGCAACGAAGTGCTGCCGCATTACGATCAATGGGAACGCGCCGGGATCACGCCGCGCAGCCTGTGGATCCTGCTCGGCGACAACGGCCTGCTGTGCGTCGATCTGCCCACCGAGCTGGGCGGTAGCGGTGTGCCGCTGGCCTATTCGCAAGTGGTGATCGACGAAGTCGGCCAGCTTGGCATGGCAGCGCTGGCGACCAATATGGTGGTGCATTCCGACATCGTCGCGCACTACGTTCTGCACTACGGCAATGTGGCGCAAAAGCAGCAATGGCTGCCAAAAATGGCCAGCGGCGCGGCGGTGGGCGCGATTGCGATGACCGAACCGGGCGCCGGCAGCGATCTGCAAGGAATGCGTACCAGCGCGGTGCGCAATGACGCGGGCTGGCTGATCAACGGCTCGAAAACCTTCATCACCAACGGCCAGCATGCCGATCTGGTGATCGTCGCCGCCAAGAGCGATCCGAAACAGGGCGGCAAGGGCATCAGCCTGTTCCTGGTCGATACCACCCTGCCCGGCTTCGAACGTGGCCGCAATCTGGAGAAAATCGGCCTGCATTCGGGCGATACCTCGGAGCTGTTCTTCAACGATCTGCAACTGGGCGCCGATGCACTGCTGGGCGAGCTGAACCAGGGTTTCGTCTACATGATGCAGCAACTGCCGCGCGAACGGCTGGGCGTCGCGACGGCGGCGATTGCCGCTGCCGAAGGTGCGCTGCAATGGACCTGCGATTACGTCAAGGAACGTCAGGCATTCGGCAAGCCGATCTCCAGCTTGCAGAACACGCGCTTCAAGCTGGCCGAAGCCAAAACGCAAATCGCGCTGAACAAGGCCTTGCTGCAGCAGTGCATCGCCCGTTATGAGGCCGGCGAGCTGGATGTGGCGACAGCCGCGATGCTCAAGCTCGCCAGCACCGAAATGCAGGGCAAGGTGATCGACGAATGCCTGCAACTGTTCGGCGGCTACGGTTACATGCTCGAATACCCGATCTCGCGCGCCTACGTCGATGCGCGGGTGCAACGTATCTACGCCGGCACCTCGGAAATCATGAAGGAAATCATCGCCCGCGATCTGCTCGGGCGTTGAGGGGTGGCCTGCGCGCCGCTCTGGTGGCGGCTTGCAGGCCGGCCTGCAAGCCAGTGTGGAAGCGGCCTGCAGCCCGGCGGCTACTCGGCCTGCAAGGCCTTGCGCAGCTCGTCGGGGATGTCAAACAACACCAGCGTGTCGTTTTCCTTGTTGTAAATCACCGCACCGGAGCGCAGGCTGGCGCGGTCGAATTCCAGTTTCCATTGCGGCGCACTGGCCTTGAACCGCATCAGTGGCTTGATCGCCCGGCGGTCGGGCACAAAGCCGCCGCTCAGTTCGAGCGCTTCATCCTCCAGCGCCGTCTGCAGCGTCTGCGGTGCATCGGGCCATACCTGCTCGGCGACGGTCGCCAGATCGACCGCGCTGCTTTCGTCGCCCAGCGCGTCGAGATAACCGTGCGCCCGTTCGAACAGCTGATCGCGCTGCTCGGCCGGCATCTGCTGGGCGTCGGCGAACCGGGTCAGCCCCTGCACCAGTTTGCGGGTTTCCTGCAGCGGCGTGACCATATCGTTGCACGCCAGAAACAGCTTGAAATAGCCTGCCACATCACCCCGGCCACGCAGGAAGCTGATGTATTTGTCGCCCCCGGTCTGCCAGCCATCCAGATCGATGCGGCCCGCCACCCGCAGGTGGTTGCTGTCCAGGTGAATGCAGTCCTCCACTTGCAACGGCTCGCTGATCGCCGTGCCGATCACTTCGCTGATCACGGCGGCAAACAGGAAATTCATCGTCGCATGACTGACGTGGGCAAACAGCACCAGGCCGCCGCTGGCCAGTGGCTCGGCTTCGATGCGCTGCTGCAGTTCGGTCATCAACTGCTGGCTGAAGCTGACAAAATCCAGCTGCTGTTGCTGATACTGGCGCAGCAATTGCGGCAGCGGGTAGTGCGCCTCGTCGGCCTCGAAATGGCCAAAGCCTTTGCCGATGCGCTGGTTGAACGACTGGCACAGCTCGCCGACTAGCCGCTGCGCCGGGCCGTTGGCCGGCGGCTCGGCCTGAGCCAGCGTGACCCGTGCCGGGCCGTTGGGTTCTTTTTGCAGCCGGTGGACGATCAGGTGGTGAATAGTGTGGGCAAGGGCAGTCATGGCGGCGGAATCCGGGTAAATGGGCGGGAGAGTGTTCAGCGTTTGGCTGGTGGCTCGATGGTAAACGGCTTGCCGCAGCGCGGGCAGGTCAGAGTGATCGGCTGGCCCGGTTGCTGACGGTTGCGGTAGGGCATGCAGCTGGCGGCCACATGGCCGAACAACTGGCACTGCAGCCAGCCGGTCAGTCGGGTGCGTAAATCCATGGCGGCTCCTCGGGTGGCGAACTGCGCGATTGTGCCACGACGCAGGCGGGTATCCCAGCCGGCTGCGGATCAGCCGGGCAGGCGGGTATCCTGCAGCACCGCCTTGGTGGCCTCGATGCGGGCGATCCAGTCCGGGCCGCGGCGTAGCGCCAGCGCCACGGTCAACACGTCGATCAGCGCCAGGTGTGCCAGGCGGGACACCATCGGTGAATAGACATCGGGGTTTTCCGGCATGTTGGCCGGCAGCAGCAGATCGGCCTGTTGCGCCAGCGGCGTGCCGTTGCGGCTGATGGCAATGATTCTGGCGCCGGCATCGCGGGCGATCTGGATGGCCTCCAGCAGTGCGCGGGTGCGGCCGGAGTTGGAGATGGCGACCACCACCGCACCCGGCGGCAGCAGCACGGCCGACATGCGCTGCATTTGCGAGTCTGCAAAACACGCCGTTGGTGTGCCGAGGCGGAAGAATTTCAGCTGCGCATCCGACGCCGTCACGCCGGAGTTGCCCAGCCCGTAAAACTCGATGCGGCTGGCGTGTTCCAGCCAGTCCACTGCCTGTTGCAGCACCTCCGGCTTCAGTTCATCGCGGCAGCGCGCCAGGCTCTGGATCGCGTGGTCGAACACCTTGGGGATGATCTCCGCCGCGCCGTCCTGCGGCGTGACATTGCCGTGCACGAACGGCACGCCGTTGGCCAGTGTGGCCGCCAGCTTCAGTTTGAATTCCGGCAGGCCGTCGCAATCCAGCCGGCGGCAGAAGCGGATCACCGTCGGCTGGCTCACCTGCGCCTGTTCCGCCAGCTGCGCCACCGGCAGGTTGATCCATTGTTCCGGCTGCGCCAGCAGCAACTCGGCTACCTTGCGTTCGGCAGGGCTCAGATCGGGCAGCAGGGTACGGATTTTGTTGAGCATGGGAGCTCCAGAGGTAGGATGGGTTGAGCAACGCGATACCCATCGCGCAATCCTGAAAACGATGGGTATCGCTTGCGCTCCACCCATCCTGCGTTGTTGCTACGGCGCCCAATAGATCGCCAGAGGCGGGGCGTCTGGCTGCCATAACAGCCGCACTGGCATTTGCTCCACCGCGCCATCTTGCAACGCCAGCTGCAACACCGCCTGCTTGCCCGCGCCGGCAATCAGCAAGATGTTCTGCCGCGACTGGCGCAAGGCGCTCGCCGACAGGCTGATACGGCCATACGGCGCGGTCTGCGGGTCAATTGCCACCAGTGGTTCGCTGGTGCTGAGGGCGCGTCGCAATTGCGGCGCACAGGGAAACAGCGATGCGGTATGGCCATCGTCGCCCATGCCCAGCAGGATCAGGTCGAATGGCAGCGGCAGGCAGCTCAAGCGCTCAGTGGCTTGCGCCAGCCCGCTTTCCGGCGTTGGCGCGGCGGTTACCAGTGGCGTGAAACGCGCTGCCGCCGCGTGGCCTTGCAACAAATGCTGCCGCAGCAGCCGCGCATTGCTGTCGGCGTGATCCGGTGGCAGCCAGCGGTCGTCGGCCAGCGTGACATTTACCTTGCCCCAGTCCAGCGGCTGCTGGCTCAGCCAGTTGAACAGCGCCGCCGGGGTTTTGCCACCGGAGACCGCCAACAGAGCGTGGCCGCGTTGTTCGATGGCGCGTTGCAGGCACTCGATGACATAGCCGCCGAGAGCCGCAACCATGGCGAATTGGTCGGGGAAATGATGTTGCTCTGGAGGGCTGGCGTTGCCCCCTCTCCCCAACCCCTCTGATGAAGCCCCTAAGCATTCGACTAGGTGGCCGCTTTGCGCCCCCCAAGTCGCTGCGCATCCCGCGAGGGGAGAGGGGCTTGCAAGTTCGCCGCTGCAAATCGACGTCGTTTTTTGCTCCCCTCGCCCCTTGCGGGAGAGGGGGCGGGGGAGAGGGGGCAACGCAGTCAATTCATCTCCCATCACGCCTCCTCATGCCACTGCAAGCCATCACGCGACAGCAGCGCGCTCGACGAAGCCGGCCCCCAGCTGCCGGCGGTGTAGTGTTTCGGTCGGTCGTGGCTGACTGCCCAGGTCGACAGGATCGGCTCGACCCAGCGCCATGCGGCTTCCTGCTCGTCGCGGCGTACGAACAGCGTCAGCTTGCCACGTACCGCGTCCATCAACAGTCGTTCGTAGGCTTCCAGCCGGCGCGTCTTGAAGATTTCCTCGAAATCCAGATTCAGGCTCACCTGGTTCAGCGACATCGCATCGCCCGGCGTTTTGGCGAGGAAATACAGCTTCATGCTTTCGTCCGGCTGCATGCGGATCACCAGCTTGTTCGGATGGCGCGCGTGGGCGGGAATGTCGAAAATCGAGTGTGGCACTTCGCGGAAGTTGATGACGATTTCCGCCAGTTTTTCCGGCATGCGTTTGCCGGTGCGCAAAAAGAACGGCACGCCTGCCCAGCGCCAGTTGTCGATTTCGGCTTTGACCGCAACAAAGGTTTCGGTGCGGCTGCTGTCGCCAATGCCCGGCTCTTCCTGATACGCCGGCACCGGCTGGCCGTCGATGGCGCCGGCGCGATACTGGCCGCGCACGGTTTTGGTGGCGACGTCATGGTCGGTAAACGGCCGCAAGGCGCGCAGCACCTTGAGCTTTTCATCGCGCACCGCATCTGGGTCGATGCTCGACGGCGGTTCCATTGCCACAATACACAGCAGTTGCAGCAGGTGGTTCTGCAACATGTCGCGCAGCGCCCCGATCTTGTCGTAAAACGCGCCACGGCCTTCCACGCCGAGCTTTTCCGCAACGGTGATCTGCACGTCACGCACCCATTCGCGGCGCCACAGCGGCTCGAACAGCGCGTTGCCGAAACGCAGCGCCAGCAGGTTCTGCACCGGCTCTTTGCCGAGGTAATGGTCGATGCGGAAAATCTGCTGTTCGCTGAAATATTCACCAATCGCATCGTTGATTTCGCGCGACGATTGCAGGTCGTGGCCGAGTGGCTTTTCCGGCACGATGCGCGATTGCGGCGTGATCAATCTGGCATCGGCCAGATGTGCGCAGATCGGCGTAAATAATGTCGGCGAAGTCGACAGGTAAAACACCCGCACCTTGTCTGGCGACTCGTCCAGCAAGGTCTGCAGCGGTGTAAAGCTGGCGCGGTTATTGGCGTCCAGCGGTAGATAATGAATGCGGCGGCTGAATGCCTGCCAGGTCGGGTAGTCGTAAGCGGAACCAAGAAACTCGGCACACTGCTTTTCCGCCAGCGCCTGAAAATCGGCACGACTGAGGTCGTTGGGGGCGACGGCGATCACGCGCGAGTCCTTGCTCAGCATGCCGTCGCGGTGCTGGTGGTAGAGCGCCGGCAACAGCTTGCGCATCACCAGATCGCCGGTGCCGCCAAACAGCACCATGTCAAAAGCCGGAAGCATCGGCATTTGAGAATATCCTTGTAGTATTGTTACGTTAGTTGCTGCAAAAAATGCTTGTTGGTGAAATAATACTACAAAACGACTAAATCTTGAACCAGAGCGATTGTTCTTAACGCGTAGCGTTTAGAACTTCGCCTGCTTTAGTGCGGAGCACACAGAGGTCGCAGAGCTAACACCGAGAAGACCCTCGTTTTTGTTGTTCTCTGTGAACCCTCCGGGTTCTCTGTGCTCTCCGTGTTTCAAGGTGTTCTGTAAGGAGCTTCTATGAACCTCAATCCGCAAGTTGCCGCTGTCACCGCCGCCATCGTCGCCCGCAGCCAGACCAGCCGCAGCGCCTATCTGCAACGGCTGCAGCAGGCGCAGGCGCAAGGCCCGCAGCGTGGCGCGCTCGGCTGTACCAATCTGGCGCACGGCTTTGCCGCCGCGCCGGCCAACGACAAGCTGCAATTACGCGAATTACGCGGGCCAAATCTGGCGATTGTCTCGGCTTACAACGATATGTTGTCGGCGCACCAGCCGCTGGCGGCTTTCCCGGAATGGATCAAGCACGCAGCACGCAGCGTTGGCGCCACCGCGCAATTTGCCGGCGGCGTGCCTGCCATGTGCGATGGCGTGACGCAGGGCATGGCCGGCATGGAGCTGTCTCTGTTCTCGCGCGATGTGATTGCCATGTCGACCGCCGTGGCACTGTCGCACAATATGTTTGACGCGGTGTTGTGCCTCGGTGTGTGTGACAAGATCGTGCCCGGCCTGTTGATCGGCGCCTTGCAGTTCGGCCATCTGCCAACCGTGTTTGTGCCGGCCGGGCCGATGACTACCGGCCTCGCCAACGACGAAAAAGCCAAAATCCGCCAGTTGCACGCCGCCGGCAAACTCGGCCGCGAAGCATTGCTGGAAGCCGAAGCCAAGGCCTACCATGGCCCCGGCACCTGCACCTTCTACGGCACCGCCAACAGCAACCAGATGTTGATGGAAGTGATGGGCCTGCACCTGCCGGGCAGCGCCTTTGTCCACCCCAATACGCCGCTGCGCGAAGCCTTGACCCGCGCCGCTGCGGTGCGTGCGGCACAACTGGCAGGCGGCAAGGTCGGCGTCGGTCAGATGATCGACGAAAAAGCCATCGTCAACGCCATTGTCGGCCTGCTCGCCACCGGTGGCTCGACCAACCACACGCTGCATCTGGTAGCGATTGCCCGCGCCGCCGGCATCAGCATCAACTGGGGCGATTTCGATGCGCTGTCGAGCGTAGTGCCGCTACTGGCCAAGGTGTATCCGAACGGCGAAGCTGATGTGAACCACTTCCACGCCGCCGGCGGGCTGGGCTTTCTGATTCGCGAATTACTCGACGCCGGCTTGTTGCACGAAGACGTATTCACGGTGCTGGGCCACGGCCTGCGCGCCCACACGCAAGAGCCGACCTTGCAGGACGGAGAACTGAGCTGGTGCGACGCACCGGTTCATAGCCTCGACCCGAAAGTGCTGCGCGCCGCCACCGAGCCGTTTACCCACGATGGCGGCTTGCGCTTGCTGCAAGGCAATCTTGGCCGTTCGGTGATCAAAGTCTCGGCGGTGAAACCGGAACACCGCTTGGTGCGCGCCCCGGCAATCGTCTTCGAGAGCCAGGAGGCGCTGCAGCAGGCCTACAAAGCCGGGCAACTGCAACGCGACTTTATCGCTGTAGTGCGCTTCCAGGGCCCGCGCGCCAACGGCATGCCAGAGCTGCACAAACTTACGCCGCCTTTGGCCAATCTGCAGGATGCCGGCTTCAAGGTGGCGCTGGTCACCGACGGCCGCATGTCCGGCGCATCCGGCAAGGTGCCGGCAGCGATCCACGTATCGCCAGAAGCGTTGTGCGACGGCCCGCTGGCCAAGGTGCGCGACCGCGACATGATTCTGCTCGATGCCGAGCAGGGGCTGCTGCAGGTAGAGGTGAGTGATGCCGAATGGCAAGCGCGAACGCCAGCCGTGGCCGACCTCAGCGCCAATCAGCACGGCATGGGCCGCGAATTGTTCGGACTGTTCCGCGCCAACGCCACGGCGGCGGAGCAGGGCGCCAGCAGCTTTGGTGGTGACCTGTAGGTCGGATTTCAATCCGACGCGGTGCTTAACGCAGGCGACGTTGTCAGATTGAAACCCGACCTACGACCGGCCTGCAGCCCGCTCTGGTATTGGCCTGCAGCCTTGCCTGCAGGCCAATACCAGAGCGGCTTGCAGGGCATCAATGTTTTGTAGTGTGGGCAAGTTTGCCCACGCAAATCGGTGGGCAGCAAGCAGCCCACCCTACCCGGATTCCGCGCCATCGTGGCAGAAAAAAATTAGGGAGAAACCATGTTGATCGATTCCATCCTGCGCGCCTCACCGGTGATGCCGGTGATTGTGATTGAGCAGGTCGAACAGGCCGTACCTCTGGCAAAGGCGCTGCTGGCCGGCGGCATTCGCGTGCTGGAAGTCACGCTGCGCACCCCGGCCGCGCTCGAAGGTGTGCGCCGCATCCGCGCCGAAGTGCCGGATGCCATTGTTGGTACCGGCACCGTCACCAATCCGAGTGAGCTGCAAGCCAGCATCGATGCCGGCGCCGTATTCGCCGTCAGCCCCGGCCTGACTCCCGCGTTGCTGGCGGCAGCCAAGGATGCACCGATTCCGCTGCTGCCGGGCGTGATGACGCCGTCTGAACTGATGTCAGTGCGCGACGCCGGCTTCAGCCACCTGAAACTGTTCCCCGCCGTCCCCGCTGGCGGCATCAAGCTGCTGCAAGCCTTCAACGGCCCATTCCCCGACATCAAATTCTGCCCCACCGGCGGCATCTCGCTGCACACCGCACCGGAGTTTCTGGCGCTGCCGAATGTGTTGTGTGTTGGCGGCTCGTGGCTGACGCCGAAAGAATTGCTGGAGAAAGGCGATTGGGCGGGGATTAGCGAGTTGGCTAGGCAGGCGAGCGGGTTGGCTTAGATCTGATCGCTAACTGGCGTGCAGTGTTTGGCTGCAGTAGGATCCGGCGCAAACTCAATGCAAAGGGGCGTCAATGGGAGTTGATTTATTGCCGGCATTTATTCGTGAAAATTATGAGTGTCACGAATGGAAGCACGCCGTAGCTATCCTCAAGTCTGATTTTCCGGATGAGTGGCGAGACATCGTCGAGGTTTTGACGGCTTTTCGCTTCAACAGAAGCTGGATCACCGTGGGTGGTGGCCGGAAAAGCAAGGTTTCTGAGGCGATTGATTCCGCGCTTTATGCTAAAGGCTGGGAGGAAAAGCAGTTTCAAACGGAAATCGTGCTTGATGGCCACGCAACCCAGACGCCTACCCACCAGATCGATTGCTTTAAGAATCGCGTCGCGCTGGAGATTGAGTGGAACAACAAAGATCCTTTCTTCGACAGAGACTTGAACAATTTTCGTCTGCTTTTTGATCTTCGTGCAGTGTCTGTCGGCGTTATAATTACGAGGTGTGACAATCTTCAGGAAATATTTGCACAGCTTGGACGTGGCTCTAGTTATGGAGCGTCGACGACGCATGTAAGCAAATTGTTGCCACGCATTGATGGCGGAGGCGGGGGTGGTTGCCCAATCCTGGTCTTTGGAATTACTCAAAATCTTTATGTTGAAGACTAATGGTTAAACACTATCCCGAAGCTGCGAGCGATTTTCTTGCGCGTGTTGGCGACCAAAAATTTCGTACCGTGTTGGCTGACCCGCCTTGGCAATTCCAGAATCGCACTGGAAAAATGGCTCCAGAGCACAAGCGCCTCAATCGCTATGCGACCATGACGTTGGACGATATTCTGGCTCTACCGGTGCAAAACGCGTTGGAAGATACCGCTCATTTATATTTGTGGGTTCCGAATGCATTGTTGCCAGAGGGCTTGAAGGTACTAGAGGCTTGGGGTTTTCAGTACAAGAGCAATCTGGTCTGGCACAAAATCAGGAAAGATGGTGGTCCGGATGGCCGTGGTGTCGGATTCTATTTTCGCAACGTAACTGAGCTGATTTTGTTTGGCGTTCGCGGAAAAAATGCGAGAACCTTGGCGCCGGGGCGCTCGCAGGTTAATTTCCTGGCAACACAAAAACGTGAACATTCGCGCAAACCCGACGAGTTATACCCTCTGATCGAATCCTGCTCGCCCGGCCCATTTCTGGAGATGTTTGCACGCGGTAGCCGACCCGGCTGGACTACGTGGGGAAATCAAGCAGACGATTACGTGCCGGATTGGCCGACATATTCAAATCACTCCCAATCTACAAAGGACTTGTTCCGAACGTCTTAAAGTAAGCGTTTTCCGGGCCGCCCTGCAAACCGCTCTGGTATTGCCTCGCAGACCGGTCTGCAGGCCAATACGGATGCGCCCTCCAGCCATGCCTGCTCTTGCTGTTGCCGCCCATTGATCCCGGTCAAATCCTCCTGAGCCGATCGCCACCAGAATTGCCGGTTCGACAAGGAGGAGACCCCCGATGCAACAGACCAAGATTCTGCTCGAAGAACACGAAATTCCCACCCACTGGTACAACGTTGTCGCCGACATGCCCAACCCGCCGTCGGCGCCGCTGGGGCCGGATGGGCAGCCGATCAGCCCGGCGATGATGCAGGCGATTTTTCCCGACAACATCATCGAGCAGGAGATGTCGGCGCAGCGCTGGATCGAGATCCCGGCTGAAGTCCGCCAGGCTTTGACCATGTGGCGGCCGGCGCCGCTGTTCCGTGCACATCGGCTGGAAGCCGCACTGGGTACGCCGGCGAAGATTTTCTACAAATACGAAGGCGTCAGCCCGGCCGGGTCACACAAGCTGAACTCGGCGGTGGCGCAGGCGTATTACAACCGCGAGGCTGGCATCCGCCGCCTCACCACTGAAACCGGCGCCGGCCAGTGGGGCTCGTCGCTGGCGCTGGCGGGGCAGATGTTCGGCATCGATATCCGCATCTACATGGTAAATGTCAGCTACCAGCAAAAGCCGTTTCGCCGCTCGATGATGCAGACCTGGGGTGCCGAGGTGCTGGCGAGCCCGACCAATCTCACTGAATTTGGCCGCAAGATTCTGGCTGAAGACCCGAACAGCCCCGGCTCGCTGGGGATTGCGATTTCCGAGGCGGTGGAAGAAGCCGCATCGCGCGCCGATACCAAATATTCGCTCGGTTCGGTGCTGAACCACGTGTTGCTGCACCAGACAGTGATCGGGCTGGAGGCGAAAAAGCAGCTGGAGAAAATCG
>CAZBWH010000069.1:0-16948 GCA_964495595.1 uncultured Burkholderiales bacterium
TTCAATGGCTACGCCGAGCAGGTGGCGGGGCTGTATCGCGGCATGGATTTGCGGAAAAACTTCTGATGGCCGGCGTGCCGCTTACCCAGGCGCAACGCCGGCTGTGGCTGGCCAAGGTGCTGCTGTTTCTGATCTGCCTGCTGCCGCTGGTGCGCACTGGCTGGCTGGTGCTGGGTGGCTCGTTGGTGAATCCGGTCGAGTTCGTCACCCGTTCCACCGGCACCTGGGCGCTGGCGTGGCTCTGGCTGACGCTGGCCATCCGCCCGCTCAAATACTTCAGCGGCTGGAGCCTGCCGATGCGGTTGCGGCGGGAGCTGGGGCTGTTTGCATTTTTTTATGCCTGTCTGCACCTGCTGTGTTATCTGTGGTTCGACAAATTTTTCGATTGGCCGGCGATCTTCAGCGATCTGCTGGGCCGGCCTTTCATCAGCATCGGCACACTGGCGTTTGCGCTGCTGCTGCCGCTGGCGATCACCTCCACCGACGGTTGGATTCGTCGCCTCAAGCGCAACTGGGCCCGACTGCACTGGCTGGTGTATCCCGCCGCGCTGGCGTCGCTGCTGCATTATTTTCTGGAGGTGAAACTCGACCTGCGCGAGCCGCTGCAATATGCGCTGGTGCTGGCCGTGCTGCTGGGCTGGCGGGTGTACCGGCGCGGCCGATCAGGTTAGGGATGCGCTGTAAGCCAATACGGGCGAGGCCTGCAGGCCAGGCTGCCCGTCTCGCCACTCACCCGTTGTGCCTGGTTCTGCCGGAGGTGGCCATTTCGAACGCTGGCAATGCGGGCAGAAAACCGCGCCTATGGTTGCGCGGCAATCTCCAGCCTGACCTGCAGCCCACCCTCCGGCGCCGGGGCAAGCTGCAGGCTGCCGCCCTGGCGTCGCATCAGGTCGCGGGCGATGTAAAGACCAAGCCCCGCTGCCGGTGCGGCGTCCGGTGCTTCGCAGCAGCCGTTTTCGGTGCCGCGGACAAACGGCTGCTGTACCTGCTCCAGCTCGGCAGCGGCAATGCCGGGGCCGTGATCGCGCACGACGATGGCGATCCGCTGCCCGTCTGCGCTGGGCTGGATGGCCACTTGGGCGCCGTTGGCATAGCGCAGGGCGTTGTGCAGCACATTGGTCAGCGCCCGCTGCAGTGCAACCGGATGAGCCAGCGCGATGAGGGGCGGCTGGTCGCCGGCGGGGGTGAGCAGCTGTAAGGCGGGGGTGGCCGAGGGGTCTGGCCGGGCGGGCATCAGTTCGTTCAGATCGTCAACGGCCGCCTGAACCAGGGCCTCGACATCGGTCGGTTGCAACGCCGATGACGACGGCGACTGGCGCACCAGCTCCAGCGCATGGCCGATCAGCTCATTCATGATGCGAATGTCGGTAATGCAGGCCCGCACATCTTCCTGTCCGGCCAGCGGTTCCAGCCGCAAGCGCAGCCGGGTGAGCGGGGTGCGCAGGTCATGCGATGCGGCAGCCAGCACCATTTCCCGGCTGCGCAGCTCTTGTGCCAGATCGCTGGCCAGCGTGTTGAACACGCGGCTGGCGGTGCGTACTTCCTGCGTCCCCTGTTGTTCATCCAGCAAAACCGGCGGCTCGCCACGGGCCAGGCTGGCGCCCAGTGCCCGGGCGGCGCGGCTCAGGCGCTGCATCGGCTGCGCCAGCCAGCGGGCACCCCACCAGGCAAAGCCGGTCAACAACACGGCACGGATCAGGTAATCAAGCAGAAACAGCGACACGGGCAGATCAGGCGGATGGACCGGCTCCGCGTGCGGTGTAGAGCTGGCTGGGCCGGCGGGCAACAGTGCGGCCGGCGTGGGCGCCAGCGAAGACAACACCAGCGGTTTGTCGGGCAGGGGCACCTCGCCGCGCGCCAGCTCCGGGCGCAGCAGCGGCAGGATGCCTTGGGTAATGATGCCAAAGGCCGCCAGATGGCTCACTACCAGGGCGAGCCACAGCAGCACGAACAATCTGGCAAACAGGGTATCTGCACGGTGCAGCGTGTTGCGCAGCCGGCGCCACTGCGGCCAGCGGGGGGCGGGAGGCGTAGCGGCCGGGGTCACCATTGCACCTCGGCATCGAACAGGTAGCCTTCGCCGCGCAGGGTGCGAATCAGGTTGCCCTCCTGCGCTACGTCGCCCAGCTTGCGGCGCAGCCGGGAAATGCTCAGGTCGATGCTGCGGTCGTTGACCTCCACGCCCGGCGCACGGGTCAGCACGATCAGCCGCTCGCGGCTCAGCACCCGGCCGGGGTGTTCCACCAGGGCCATCAGCAAACGGTATTCGGCGCTGGACAATGGCACCACCACGCCGCTTTGCGCTACCAGCTGATGGCGGGTCAGGTCAAAACACCAGCCGCCAAAACGGGCCTGGGTGTGCGCCGGCCCGGCTGCGGGCGGGTTGCGGCGCCGTTCGCGGCGCAGCAGGGCATGCATCCGTGCGACCAGCTCGCGCGGCTCAAACGGCTTGGCAATGTAATCGTCGGCTCCCCATTCCAGCCCCAGCACCCGGCTGGCCAGATCGCCCATGGCCGTCAGCAGGATCACCGGCGCCGGCTGGCTGGTGAGCAGGGTCTGGCAAAGATCCAGCCCGTCGGCGTCAGGCAGCATCCGGTCGAGCAAAATGATGTCGAAGCTCTGGCCCCGCAACGCCTTGTGCATTGCCGCCGCGCTCGCAACACTTACTACCTGCATGCCGAATCCGCCCAGGTATTTACCCAGACTGAGGCGGATATCGGCATCATCGTCGACCAGCAAACACCGGGTCACGTCAACGCTCCTTAAGCCATTCACTTATTGTAGGGCCTGTTGACGGGGTGTAAACGGCGGCAGGCAGGGCTCAGCGCAGGGTCTGGTCGAGGAAAGCCAGCACTTTCTGCAAGTTGGCAGTGCTGCCAAACTCCGAGGTGCCATGGCCGGCGCCGTCCAGCAGCTCGTACTGGACCGAACTGGCACCTTTGGCCGTGCGCATGGTCTGGTAGAAGTTGGCGCTCTGGGTGTAGGGAATGTTGCGGTCGGCACTGCCCACCTGAATGAAGAATGCCGCATCGTCAGCGCTGGCGTAGGTCGCTGGATTGGCTTTTGCCACCTGCGCCGGAACCGTCTGCACCGCCGCGCCGATGTAGCGCGATTCGGGCGAAGTGGCGGCATTGGTGTTGAGGGTAAAGCCCAGCGCGCTGGCCTCGTCATCCATGGTCAGGAAGTTGATCGGCCCGAACCAGTCCACCACGGCCTGCACCCGCGACGATTTGTCTGCATTGCCCAGCTCGGCACCTTCCAGCTCGGCGACGCCGGCGCTGGTGCCCAGCATCGCAGCCAGATTGCCGCCGGCCGACGCGCCCCAGGCACCGATCTTGTCCGGGTTGATGCGGTAGTCGGTCGCGTGGGCCCGCAGAAAGCGCACGGCCGTCTTGCAGTCCTGCACGGCGGCCGGGAATGCCGCTTCTTTGCTGAGGCGGTAATTGATGCTGACGGCGACGAAGCCGCGTGCATTCAACGCAGCGATATTCGCGCTTTCGCCGCTCTTGTCGCCCATCATGAAAGCGCCGCCGTGAATCAGCACCACCGCAGGAAACGGCCCGCTGCCACTGGGTACGTACACGTCCATTTGTTGTGCGCTGGAGCTGCTGGCATACGCCACATCCTTGTAGACAGACGCTGCAGCCGTGGCTGTACCGGTGGTGCCGGTGGTCGTCAAACTGGTGGACGTGCCGGCGGTATCGGCACTGGCTTCGTTGCTGCTGTTGCATCCCCCCAGAATGGCTGCGCCCAGCATCAGCAGGGCGGCGAAAGCGGAATGACGGGCATGGGGGCGGATCGATGAGGTAGGCATGTGGGCTCCTGACGGTTGGCTACGAGGTACGTCTGACATGATCCTGGTTCTGGATGTCGCAAACGTAGTCAGTCTGTGTCAGAACTGACACGATGGAGCCTCGTGCTTCAGGCAGGCAGTTAACCGTTGTTGGCCTGCCCCACCATGCTCAACGCCACCGCCTCGGCAATCTTGATGCCATCGACACCGGCCGACAGGATGCCGCCGGCGTAGCCGCAGCCCTCGCCAGCCGGGAACAGGCCGCGGGTGTTGATGCTCTGGCCATCGACATCGTTGCGCTTGATGCGTACCGGCGACGAGGTACGGGTTTCAACACCGGTCAGCACCGCGTCGTGCATCGAGAAGCCCTTGATCTGGCGGTCGAATGCCGGCAATGCTTCGCGGATCGCCTGGATCGCGTAATCCGGCAAGGCGCTGCTCAGGTCACCGAGCGTCACGCCCGGCGTGTACGACGGCTGCACGCTGCCGAATTCGCTCGACGGCTTGTTGGCGATGAAATCGCCAACCAGTTGCCCCGGCGCGTTGTAATTGCGGCCACCGAGTTCGAATGCGCGTTCTTCCAGCTGGCGCTGGAAATCGATGCCGGCCAGCGGGTGGCCGGGATAGTCGTCCGGCGTGATGCCAACCACGATAGCGGCGTTGGCATTGCGCTCGTTGCGCGAATACTGGCTCATGCCGTTGGTCACCACCCGGCCCGGCTCCGATGTCGCCGCCACCACCGTGCCGCCGGGGCACATGCAGAAGCTGTACACCGAACGGCCGTTGCTGGCGTGGTGTACCAGCTTGTAATCGGCGGCGCCGAGGATCGGGTTGCCGGCGAATTTGCCGAAACGGCATTGATCGATCAGCGACTGCGGATGCTCGACGCGGAAGCCGATCGAAAACGGCTTGGCCTCGATATACACGCCACGGTCGTACAGCATCTGGAAGGTATCGCGCGCGCTGTGGCCGATGGCCAGCACCACATGGCGGCTGGCGATGCGCTCGCCGTTGTCGAGCAACACGCCTTCAACCTGGCCATTGTCGATTTCGATGTCGGCAACACGGCTCTGGAAGCGGATTTCACCACCGAGCGATTCGATGGTCTGGCGCATTTTCTCCACCATGCCTACCAGCCGGAAAGTGCCGATATGCGGCTTGCTGACGTAGATGATTTCTTCCGGCGCGCCGGCGGCGACGAATTCGCGCAGCACTTTCAGACCGTGGAATTTCGGGTCCTTGATCTGGCTGTACAGCTTGCCGTCGGAGAAGGTGCCGGCGCCGCCTTCGCCGAACTGCACATTCGATTCCGGGTTCAGCTCGCGCTTGCGCCACAGGCCCCAGGTATCCTGGGTACGCTCGCGCACTTCCTTGCCGCGTTCCAGAATGATCGGCCGAAAGCCCATCTGCGCCAGCAGCAGCCCGGCAAACACGCCACACGGCCCCATGCCGATCACCACCGGGCGCTCGCTCAGCCCGGCCGGCGCCTGGGCGACGAAGTGATAACTGGTATCCGGCGTCGGGCCGACGTTGCGCTCATCCTTGCAACGCTTGGCCACTGCCGCCTCGTTGCGCAATTCGACATCCAGCGTATAGATCAGATGAATGTCGGAGCGTTTGCGCGCATCGTAACTGCGGCGAAACACCGTGTAGCCGAGCAGATCGCCGGCGCGCAGGCCGAGTTTTTTCACGATGGCCGCTTCGATTGCGCCTTCGGCGTGGTCCAGCGGCAGCTTGATTTCGGTCAGTCGTAACATGGGCGTGGTTCCGGAAAACGGGCAGCGGACAAAGACCGCGATTATACAGGCGAATCACAGGCCGATTTCCCGGCAACGTATAATCCCCCCTTTGCCTGCCGGATAGGGCCGCCATGTTGCAAACCGATGTCTCGCTGTTGCCTTACAACACTTTTGGCATTGCGGCGCGTGCCCGCTATTTTGTCGCCGTGCGCTCGCTGGACGGGTTGCGCGCAGCGCTGGCCACACCGCAGGCAGCGGCCGGCCCGTTTCTGGTGCTGGGGGGCGGCAGCAATGTGCTGTTTGGCGGCGATTTTCCCGGTCTGGTGCTGCAGATGCAGCTGGCCGGCCGCGAACGCCTGGCCGACGACGGCGACACGGTGCGGGTGCGGCTGATGGCGGGAGAAAACTGGCATGCCGCCGTAATGTGGACGCTGGCGCAAGGCTGGCAGGGGCTGGAAAACCTGGCGCTGATCCCCGGCACCGTGGGCGCCGCGCCGGTACAGAACATCGGCGCCTACGGCGTTGAGCTGCAGGACGTGTTCGACAGCCTGCAGGCGCTCGATCTGGAGACGGGCGAACTGGTCGGGCTGGATCGGCAGGCGTGCCGGTTTGGCTACCGCGACAGCCTGTTCAAGCAGCAGGGCCGGGGGCGTTATGTGATCGTGTCGGTCACGTTGCGCTTGCCGCAACGCGGCCCGTTCAAGCTCGATTACGGCGATTTGCGCGCCGAACTGGCTGCCACCGGCACGCAGCAGGCGGTGACGGCTCAGGCGGTTGCAAGCGCCGTGATGGCCATCCGCCGCCGCAAATTGCCCGATCCGGCGCTGGTCGGCAATGCCGGCAGTTTTTTCAAGAATCCGTGTGTGCCAGCGGCGGTTGCCGCCACGTTGCGGGCGACGTTTCCGGCGCTGCCGGTGTATCCGCAGCCTGATGGTTCGGCCAAGCTGGCTGCTGGCTGGCTGATCGAACAATGCGGCTGGAAGGGCCGCGCACTGGGGCGGGCCGGGGTGTACGAGCAACAGGCGCTGGTGCTGGTCAATCGGGGAGGCGCCAGCGGCGCCGAGATTCTGGCGCTCGCCAGGGCAGTGCAGGAGTCAGTGCGCGAGCGGTTCGGCGTACAGCTGGAGCCGGAACCGCTGGTGCTCTGAGCTGGCCGGCTCAGTGACGGCCGAACTTGTCGGCCAGTTGCTGCAGCTTGGCGGCTGTGCGGGCGGCGGCCTGCTGGGCTTCGCGTTCGGCCTTTTGCTGCTCGGCCCGCTTGCGCGCCCGTTCGCGCAGGGTGTCTTTGGCGTGGGTGCGGTGTTCCTCGCTCACGTCGGCCACGCTGTTGCCGTCCAGGTCAAAGCGCTGGGTCGCCTTTTCCATGCCCTTCAGATAGCGGAACGACTTGGCATGCATGCCAAGCGCGGTGCGCAGCGTTTTACGGTTCACCTCGGGCAGCCGTTCGCGGATCTGCTTGTCGATGCCGATGGCCAGCGGCAGATAGTCGCGGAACACGGCAAACTGCGCCTGCAGCGCCTTGATCAGCGCTTGCGGCGTCTGGGCCGGCGGCGGGGTGGATTCGGTAGGTTCGGTGGCGATCGGGGTGGAATCGGTCATGACAATCGTGGCTAAATCAGGGCTGGGGCACGGATTTTAAGCCATTTTCCGCCGCAATCGGCTAATTTGTTGGCGGCCGGCGGTAGATCAGGTAATACACCAGCGCCACCAGCACACTGCCGCCGAGCAGGTTGCCGGCGATCACCGGCCCGAGGTTGGCGAACAGGCCCCCGACGGTCAGCGCATCCAGATTGGCCAGCCCGGCCGGGGCACCGGATTTGAGCAGCAGCGCCAGCGGAATCAGGTACATATTGGCGATGCTGTGTTCGAAGCCGGCGGCGACGAATGCCGATATCGGGAACACGATCGCCACCAGCCTGTCGACCACGCTGCGTCCGGCCAGCGCCATCCACACTGCCAGGCACACCAGCACATTGCACAGCACGCCCTTCCAGAACAGCGTTGCCGCCGGCGCTGCGCATTTGGCCGCTGCCAGCGTGACCACCGTGAGCCCGACCTTGCCGCCATTCATCTGCGCGTGGCCGGACAGCCACACCAGCAGCGCCAGCCCGGTGGCGCCGACGAAATTGGCAACACTCACCACCAGCCAGTTGCGCAGCAGCTCGAAGTGGCTGATCTTGCCGTCGGCCCAGGCCATTGCCAGCAGGTTGTTGCCGGTAAACAGCTCGGCACCGGCCACCACCACCAGCAACAGCCCGAGCGAAAACACCACGCCACCGAGCACCCGGCTGGCGGCGAAACCCAGCGTTGCATCGCTGATCACCAGCACGAAATACAGGCAGCCGAGGCCGATGAAGGCGCCGGCCAGTACGCCGAGCAGCGCCATTTTCAGCAGCGGCATGCGTGCCTTGGCCACGCCGACGGTTTCCACCCGTTCGGCAATTTCGGCCGGCGAGAAGGCATCGAATCCGTACATGGTCATCGGTTTACTCCAGGCGTTCTATCGTGACGGCGGTGACCTTGTATTCCGGGGCGTTCACCAGCCGGTCGCGCACGTTCGAGGTGAGCCGGTTCACCTGCAGGTCGGGCCGGTGGAAGGTGCTGTACAGCTCGCCCGGCTTGATACGCTCGCTGATGTGCAGCGGCAGCTCGGCACTGCCGTAACGGCTGCGGACTTTCACCTGCTGGCCATCCTGCAGGCCCAGCCGCTGGGCGTCGGCCGGCGAAATGTCGAGTGTGTCGCTCGGCCGCAGTTCGGCATTGGCAGTGCGATAACTCATGGTGCCGGCGTTGAAGTGGTAAAGCGTGCGGCCGGTGGTCAGCAGCAGCGGGTAGTCGGCATCACATTGTTCGCTGCTGGCGATGAACGGGATGGGCTGCAGGGCGGTGCGTTCGGCGTGGGCGAAACGCTGGCGGTGCAATACCGGCGTGCCGGGGTGATCTTCGCTCGGGCATGGCCAGTTGATGCTTTCATTTTCCAGCCGCGCATAACTCAGCCCGGCGCCGCCCGGCCACACTTGCCGCACTTCGTTCCAGATCGCTTCGGCGCTATCGAATGCAAAGCCCTGCGGGTGGCCCATACGCGCCGCCAGTTGCTGAATGATCCACCAATCCGGCTTGGCATCGCCCGGTGGTGGCACTGCCTGGCGCACCCGCTGCACGCGGCGGTCGGAATTCATGAACGTGCCGTCGCGCTCGAACACACTGGCAGCGGGCAGGAATACGTGGCCGAACGCCTTGGCGGTTTCGTTGAGGAACAGGTCCTGCACGATCACCAGTTCCAGTTGCTGCAGCGCCTGGGCCGTTTGCGACATGTTCGCCAGCGTCGGGTAGATGTCGTAGCCGAATGCCCACAGCGCCTTGAACTGGTCGGCCAAAGCCGCATCGAGCATTTGCAGCAGATCCTTGCCACGGTTGGCCGGCAGCGGCTGGCCCCAGGCAGCTTCGAAGCGCGCGGCTTCGGCGAAACTCTGCGAGCCGGCCAGCGTGACAGGCTCGCAGCCCATATGCGCCGAGCCCTGCACATTGTTCTGGCCACGCAACGGATTGATGCCGCTGCCGGGTTTGCCGAGGTTGCCGGTGAGCAAGGCGAGATTGATCAGCGTCATCACGCCTTCGGTGCCTTGCAGGTGTTCGGTCATACCCAGGCCGTGGAAACACATGGCAGGTTTGGCTTGGGCATAGAGCCTCGCGGCAGCGCGGATATCGGCAGCACGTACACCGCAGGCTTCGGCCACCTGTTCCGGCGCGTAGTCGCGGATGAAGCTGGCGTAGGCTTCGAAATCATCCACCCGCGCGGCGATGAATTCGCGGTCGACCAGACCTTCTTCGATAATGGTCGCGGCCATCGCGTTGAACAGCTGCACATTGTGGCCGGGGCGCACCGGCAGGTGGATGTCGGCATCAGCACACAGCTCGGTGCGGCGCGGATCAACCACAATCAGACTGGCGCCGTTGCGCACTGCCTGCTTGATGCGCGCGCCGACAATCGGGTGATTCTCGGTCGGGTTGCAGCCGCAGATCATGATGGTTTGCGCGATTTCGATATCGTCGAACGCGTTGGTCGCGGCACCGGTGCCAAGCATGGTTTTCAGCGCCTTGGCCGACGGCTGGTGGCAGACACGCGCGCAGCAGTCGACGTTGTTGGTGCCGAGCACCAGCCGCGCGAATTTCTGCGCCAGATAGTTTTCTTCGTTGGTGGCGCGTGCCGAGCCGAGCACCCCAGCCGCATCGGCACCGTATGCGGCGACGATCTGCTGCAGCTTGCTGGCAGTAAAATCCAGCGCATCATCCCACGAAACCGGACGCCAGCCAGTGCCATCGCGCAGCATCGGCGTGGTAATGCGATCCGGCGCATGGTTGAATTCAAAGGCGTAGCGGCCTTTGACGCATAAATGGTCGTGATTGACCGGGCTGTCCGCCGGGCGAATCTGTACCACCTTGCCAGCGGCGCTGCCGATTTCCATCTGGCAGCCAACGCCACAATAGACGCAGGTGCTGCGCGTCCATTTCTCCACCGCTTGAGTGCTGCGCTTGTCGTACAGGGCGCCGCTCGGGCAGCTATCGACGCAGGCGCCGCAGGAAACACAACCGCCTTCGATCAACGTGTTGCCGTTGGCAGGCGCCACATGCGTGGATTCACCGCGCCCCCACACCGCCCACACGTTTTGCCCCTGCACTTCGTCGCAGATGCGCACGCAGCGGTTGCAGTGGATGCAGCGCGACATATCAACACCGAGATAAGGATGACTGTCGTCGCGGAACACCGGTTTTTGCAGGTCGGGTTTTAACCCGACGCTGCCGTCTGCTTGACCCGGAAGCGCCGCAGTCGGACTGAAGTCCGACCTACAAGGGCTGACGCCATATTCGCTGAAGAGTAGATGCAGCGGGTGTTGCGGCTCGCTTGCCAGCGCCTCGGCCGGGTAAAACCGCGCCAGCAGGCCAAGGTTGGTTTTGCGCAAGGCCTGCAATGCCGGCGAGTTGGTGCGGACGACCATGCCGTCGCGCACCTCGGCAGCGCAACTGGCAACCGGCCGCGCCTCGCCATCGATCTCCATCAGACACAAGCGACAGCCGCCGTAGGGTTTCAGGCGGTCGTCGTGGCACAAATGCGGCACAGTGGCGCCAGCGACTTGCAGCGCATGCAGCAGGCTGGTACCGGCAGGAACTTCAATAGTTGCGCCATTAATGCTTAAACGAAACATGTCGCCAGCTCCTCCGGATAATGGCGCTCGATGGCCAAGGCAAATTCAGCCAGCCCCCGGCCATGCCCACAAAGACTGCTGTTGGCCAGGGCATCGATCAACTCGCGCCAGCGCTGGCGTGGCATTGTTTGACCTTGCAGCACAGCGGCAAAGCTGCGCGCCAGTTCCGGACTGCCGAGATGGCACGGTGTGCATTTGCCGCACGATTCGCCTGCGCCAAAGCGGAACACTTCGGCAACAATTTCTGCAATGCTGCTGTCGTCGGCAAAAGCGATCACGCCACCGTGGCCAACCGCGCAGCCGATGACGTGCAAGGCTTCGTAATCGAGTGGAGTATCCAGCAAGGCCGGTGGCACAATGCCGGCCAGCGGGCCGCCGATCATCACGCCTTTTAGTTGGCCGCGCCGCAGACCGCCGCCCAGCTCATCAACAATCTGACGAATACTGATGCCGAATTCGACTTCGTACAGGCCGGGCCGATTGAACAGCGAATTCAGCGACAGCAGCTTGGTGCCTTTGCTATTGGCCGTACCCATTGCGGCATAGGCGGCAGCGCCGTGTTCGACGATCCATGGCACGGCGCACAGCGTTTCGACGTTATTGACCAGCGTCGGCTGGCCAAACAGGCCGTGTTCGCTGATCTGCGGCGGTCTGATTCGCACTTCCGGGCGCTGGCCTTCAATGGCGTTGAGCATCGCAGTTTCTTCTCCGCACAGATAACTGCCGTGGCCGACCACCAGTTGCAGTTCGAAACTGTGGCCCGAACCCTGTACCGATGTGCCAAGCCAGCCGGCGGCACGGGCCTGCCGGATGGCCTGCTGCACAACGCCTGCGGCTGCCGGGTATTCGCGCCGCAAGTAGATGTAGCCTTGTGTCGCGCCGACGGTCAGGCCGGCGATGATCATCGCCTCGATCAATAGAAACGGGTTCTGCTCCAGCAACACCCGATCGCTGAAGCTGCCGGGGTCGCCTTCATCGGCATTGGCCACCACGTATTTCTGCACACCGCGGGCAGCGGCCACCGCAGCCCATTTGCGCGCAGCCGGAAAGCCGGCACCGCCACGGCCACGCAAGCCGGCGGCTTCCAGTTGCCCGATGATGGTCGCCGGGGCCTGCTGCAGCGCCTGTTGCAATGCCGTGCCGCCACCACGGGACTGGTAGTCGGCCAGCGAGGTGCACGGGCCGTCGAGCAGCGGCGGCAGCAACACCGGCTGGCGACAGTGGGTGTGGATGGCAGGCGCTGGGCAGCCGGCCTCGGCCGGCCCGTGGTGGCATTGGCCCAGGCAATACAGTGGCGCTGCCTGGCTGGCCGCCTGCTGCCAGCGCTGCGGGGCATCGGCGCGGGCGGCAAAGCAGGCCAGGCCGCAACAGGCCCGGCCGGTGAGATCGGTGTGCGGCAGGTGGTAAAAGCTGGCGCTGGCGGCCAGCGGGCGGGCAGGGGAGGGCATGCGGTTCCTGTCAGGCAGCGGGGTTGGCTGGCGCGGCTGGCCGGCTGCGCAGCCAGCGCTCCAGATCGTCGATCGGCTGCGGGCGGGCAAACAGGTAGCCCTGCCCCTCGTCGCAGCCCTCGGCCTGCAGCAGCGCCCACTGGGCGTCGGTTTCCACGCCTTCGGCAATCACCCGCAGGCCCAGGCTCTTGCCCAGCGCAATCACTGCCCGGCAGATGGCGGTGTCGTTGTGGTCGGTGAGGATGTCGCGCACGAACGACTGGTCGATCTTCATCTGGTTGAGCGGCAGTTGCTTGAGGTAAGACAGCGACGAATAGCCGGTGCCGAAATCGTCGAGCGAGAACTGCACTCCCAGCGCCTGGATCGCGTTCATCTTGGTGATTGCGTCGTTGATGTCAGTCAGCAGCATGCCTTCGGTCAACTCCAGCTTCAGTCGGCCAGGGTGGGCGCCGGTGTGGGCCAGCATTTTCTGCAGCTCTTCGACAAACACCGGCAGACGGAACTGCTTGGGGCTGACGTTGACGGCAATGGTCAACCCGGCGGTGAGTGGATCGCCTTGCCAGCGCGCCAGTTGTTCGCAGGCTTGCAGCAGCACCCAGTGGCCGATCGGCAGGATTTGCCCGGTTTCTTCGGCCAGCGGGATGAATTCGGCCGGCGACACCATGCCGCGTCGCGGGCTGGGCCAGCGGATCAGCACCTCGACGCCGACGCAGCGGCCGGAGCAGTCCACCTGCGGCTGGTAATACAGGCGGAATTCGTGGTTTTCGATCGCCAGATACAGTTCGCCTTCCATCTCGGCGCGGGCGTTGATGCGGGCCTGCATCTGCGGATCGAAAAAGCGCAGCGTGTTGCGGCCGGCGGCCTTGGCCTGGTACATCGCCATGTCGGCGCGCTTGAGCAGCTCGTCGGTGCTGGCTTCGTGGGCATGAAACAGGGTAATGCCCAGGCTGGGAGTGCTGCGTACCTCGTGCTTGCCCAGATTGAACGGCGGGTTGAGCTCGCCGATGATTTTCTCGCCGATGTTTTCCACCAGCGTCGCCGCCTGCTGGGCCGATGAATGCAGGCCCGGCAGCATGACAATGAACTCGTCACCGCCCAGCCGGGCTACGGTGTCGCCTTCGCGCACGCAGCTTTGCAGCCGTCTGGCCACAGCCAGCAGCAACTGGTCGCCCAGGTCGTGGCCCAGGGTGTCGTTGAGGGTCTTGAAATTGTCCAGGTCGATGAAGATCAGCGCCCCGTACTGGCCGTTGCGGGCCGTCGCGGCCATGCCCTGCTGCAGGCGGTCCATCAGCAGGCGGCGGTTGGGCAGCCGGGTGAGCGGATCGTAGAACGCCAGATTGCGGATTTCGTCTTCGGCTGCCTTGCGTTCGGTAATGTCGTGGAACGCGCCGACGTAGTGCGTGACCCGCTGGTCGGCATTACGCACGGCGGTGATGGTCAGCCATTCGGGGTATTCCTCGCCGTTCTTGCGCCGGTTCCACAGTTCGCCCTGCCATTTGCCGTTCTGCAGCAGGTCGGCCCACATCTCGCGGAAGAACGCGGTGTCGTGGCGCGACGACCTGAGCATGGCCGGCGTCTTGCCGATCGCTTCTTCGGTGCTGTAGCCGGTGGTGTCGCTGAACGCCTGGTTCACCCGCAGGATCACCCCGGCCGGGTCGGTGACCAGGATTCCATCCTGGATCTGGAACGTGGAGGCGGCAATCCGCAGCTCTTCCTCGCTGGCGTGCCGGTCGGTGATATCGGTCAGCACCCCTAGCAGGCCGCGCTGCTGGCACTGGGCGTCGGCAAAGCGCCGGCCGGACAGGTGGCCCCAGAACGAGCTGCCGTCTGCCCGCCAGTAGCGGCGCTCCAGATCGACCGAATCGACTTCGCTGCCCAGCAGCGCCTGCATTCGCTGCCGGGCCACCTGGCGTTCGCGTGGATGCACATGGCTGACGTATTCGCTGCCGACCAGTTGCCCGACCGTGGTGTGGAACAAATCCGCCATCCGCCGGTTGGCATGGATGATGATGCCCTGGCTGTCGACCAGGAAAATGCTGGCGCTCGAGGTATCGAAAATCTGCTGCAGGAACGACTCGCGTTCGGCCAGCGCCTCACGCGCCTGGTGGATTTCGGTGATGTCGCTGAGCATGGCAAACGAGCCGGTAAAGCGCCCTTGCTCGTCCAGTTCGGCCCGCGCCGACACCATGAACCAGCGCATGCTGCCATCCTTGCAGCGGCCGCGGCGTTCGTAGCGGCTGTTTTCGCCTGACTTGCGCAGCGCCATTTGCTGCTGGTGGTCGGCGATGTCTTCGCTGAACAGGAAATCGTCGATCCGCCGGCCGATCATCTCTTCGGCCGAATAGCCGAGCATGTCCAGCAGCGATTGGTTGACAAAGGTGGTGCGCAGATCGGCGTCGATGTTCCAGATGCCTTCGCTGGCCGTGTCGATCAGCCGGCGCAAAGCCGCCTCGCTCTGTTGCAACTGCTGCTGCGCATGCCGGCGGCTGGTGACATCCTCGACAAAGCCGTTGTAGGCAAAGCTGCCGTCGGCCAGTTGCTGCGGTGCCGAATTCAGATACAGCCAGCGGACCTCGCCGTTGTCGTGGATGACCCGCAGCTCGTGGCTGAACAGAGCCAGGCTGCGCGATGCCTCGCGGTCGGCGGTGATGAATCCGGGCAGATCGTCCGGGTGAACGCGGGCAAACAGCGTGCCGGGGTCTTGCATGGCGATCTCGGCCGGCACGCCGAACAGCGCCTGCACCGCGTTGCTGACGTACATCAGGTTTGGCCGGTCACCGGCTTCCAGCCGGTAGCGGTACACCGCCACCGGCAGGTTGTCGGTCAGCGCGTGCAGGTCTTGCTCGGCCTGCTTGCTGGCCGTGATGTCGAAAATGATCCCGTCGGCAAACTGTGGCTCGCCGTCCGGGCCGTAGATGGCGCGGGCATGCAGCTTGGCCCAGCGCCAGGCGCCGCTGCAGTGACGCACCCGGTATTCGATCTCCCAGCCGGTGTGGTTCTTGATTGCTTCGTAGGCGATTGCTTCGATGCCGGGCAGGTCGTCCGGGTGGATCTGGGTGTTGTAATACATGTCGCCGCTGATGAAGCAGCCGACTGGATGCCCGGTGCTGACTTCTGTTTCGCCGCCCATGAACAGGATTTTCCACGGCGAGCCTGGTTCGCAGCGGAACACCGAGCCCGGCACGTTGTCGACCAGCGCGCCAAAGCGGTCGCGGCTGGTGCGCAGTGCCTCGGCAACCGATTCCTGCTGGCGGCGGTGGTACACCTGCTCGTGCAGGAAGGCGAACAGCAAGCCATTGGCCAGCAGGCCCAGCAGGCCGACCTGCCAGGGGGTGAGGGCATACAGGTGCTTCTGGTCGACGGCCGGGCGCGAGATCGAGCGGGCCAGCCAGCGCTGGCCTCCGTAATCAACGGCCACCTCCTGCGACAGGCTGTCTTCTGCCAGCCTGGCCTCGCCCAGTGAATTGAACAATGGCCGGGGTGCACCGGCCGAGGTTTCGTAAAGCAGCAGATCGCTTTCCGCCAGCGACTGGTCGAATATGTGCGCCAGCATCACCGAGGGGCGGAACAGCCCGAACACAAAGCCCTGCAATGCCTGGCGGCGCTGCTCGATGGTGTGCAGCGGCATGGCATGCCGATACACCGGCACAAAGATCGGCAGCAAGGGCTGGCTGCCGCCTGCCAGCGGCACCGACACCACTTTGCCCATCGACGGCTCGCCACTGTCGCGGGCGTGATCCATTGCCGCACGGCAGGTTGGGTTGCGGTAGCCATCTTGCCCCAGCAGGGAGCGGTTGTTGTCGTCCAGCGGCTCGATCAGCGTCACCGCCGCCACGCTGCTGCGCCCCGAGCCCGGCTGGATACGGTACTGGGCAAAGCCCGCCGTGTGCATCGATTGCTCGAACGCCGGCTGGTCGGCGGTCGCAATCGCCCGGCTGAACCCCAGCGCCTGCAGGCCGGGAAGTGTGCGGCTGTCCCGGATCGACTGGGTGTACGCACGCCATTCCCCGGCCGTTACCTCCTGGCTGGCATCGAACAGCGCCTTGGCGCCGACCAGCATGTGGGTGTAGGCGCGCAACTGGTTGCCCAGGTGAATCGCCTGATGCTGGGCCTCCTGTTCGAGATGGCTTTCGCTCTCCTGCCGGTTGGTGTAGGCCACTTCCAGGCTGGCCAGTGCCGTGCCGAATACCGACAGCGCCAGCACTACCCACGAGGTAGCCGGGTAGCCCAGCACGGCTTTGATTCGATCGTAGAGGGATAACAGAAAGTTCACGGCGTGCAACATATGATCACGGAGGTTTCAGCCTAATCAGCATAGGCTGCTTTATCTGTCTTTGCTGTGTTGCCCTGCCGGATTGCCTGCGGCTATCGGCCACTTTGGCACAATCGATTGGGAGTGTTTGTTGAGAATCATTATCATCTTTGTGTGATTGATCCAGCCGATTCAGGAGGCAATGATGAAAACCCTGGCCAAAACCGGCAGTGCCTTCGGCCTGCACATCGGGGTGGCGTTTGGTGTCACTTACGCCATGACCGGCAGCGTGATGGCCGGCAGCCTGACTGCTTTGCTGGAGGCCGGCTGCAACGTGGCCGCCAATCATGTTCACGAACGTTGCTGGCGCCGGGCAGACAAGGCATGATGGCCTGCAAGCCGCTCTGGTATTGGCTTGCAGGCCGGCTGGATGCCGCTCTGGCATAGGCGTGTGGCGATGCCGGCGGGACTGGCCGGCATTTGCCTGCCGCAAGCGCTGAAGATGGTCTAGT
>CAZBWH010000070.1:0-16876 GCA_964495595.1 uncultured Burkholderiales bacterium
AACCGCCGACATTCTGCTTGTAAGGCAGACGCTCTACCAACTGAGCTAAGCGCCCCTGCCGAAAAGAGGCCGCATTAAACCATGCGCCGCAGGACGGGTCAATACAGAAATGCAAATATTTCTCTTGTCCATCCGACTCGAATGGCAGTTGCCTGTTTGTGTCTGCGAAGCGGGGTATAATCACCGGCCGATTTCAACAGCTCCGTCTGCGAGATCGCCGAATGAACCCGAAACTGTCTTTCTGAAACACCGGATGAGTTGAAAGAACCGCACCACATGCCTGCCCGCACGATGCACTGGATACGTCTGTCAGCCAACTTGTTGCTGCTTGGCTTGCTTGCCTGGACGCTGGCCGGGCTCATCTGGAAGTTTCTGGCTCCCGCTCCGGCCTTTCGTTTGCCGGCGCTGCCTTCGGCCCGCTCACCGCAGCGTACAGAGATCGTTGCACCTGATCTTGCACGGATTACCAGCCTGTTCGGAACTGCCGACGCAACAGGTCAGACCAATGCAGGTCAGTCGACCCTACCGTTCAAGTTGCGCGGAGTGATTACGACCGGTAAAGGGGCCGCCGTCCTGTCAGGGGTTCAGGCAAAGGAAGCGGCATTTGCCGTGGGTGACGAGTTGCAGCAAGGCATGTATCTGCGGCGGGTTGCCAGTGATCATGTGGTGATCGATAACCGCGGACGTGAAGAACGCATTCTGCTGGATGCCAAGCCTGCCATTTCCTTGAATCAGCTGGGTAATCCGCCCCCCCGGGGATTGATCGTCCCTGCTGACGGGCAACGACCTGCAGCCTCTACTGCCCCTGAGACCCGCACCACGCAAGTGCTGCCGATCAGCATGCCACGCGCCCGACTGATCGGGGCGATGCAGAACGGCAATATCGCCGAATGGGCGACCGGATTGCGTACTGACCCTCGCAAGGGGATTCGCATCGAGGCCGGATCTGCGCGTAGTCTGGTCGACGCATTGCAATTGCAAGAGGGTGATGTGTTACAGCGTATTAACGGGAAATCACTTTCCCATCCCGGTGACATCGCGCTGGTTTACAATGAGTTTTCACAAAAGAACAAAATCCAGCTAGAACTATTGCGCACAGATCGGCCTCTGATGCTCGATTACGCCCTGCAACCCTGATCCCATCCTTCTATCGACCGACCCATGCCGTATCTGATGCTTTCCCTGAAGAAACTGCTGCCTGCAATCCTGCTTGCATCCAACCTTGCATTCGCTGCCGATGACAAGGTAATGCTCAATTTTGTCAACGCCGACATCGAGTCCACGATCAAGGCAGTTGGTCTGATTTCCGGGCGCAATTTTGTACTCGATCCCCGGGTAAAAGGGACGATTAACATCGTTTCGACCACATCGGTACACAAATCGCTGGTCTATCCGATCTTGTTGTCGTCATTGCGCCTGCAGGGATTTGCTGCGGTCGAATCGGCCGGCGTGGTCAAAATCGTGCCTGAAGCCGATGCCAAGCAGCACTTCAGCGTTACGGTAGACAAGCAACTCGGAGTGGGTGGGGACCGGATTGTGACCCAGGTGTATCCGCTCAAGTACGAATCGGCAACCCAGTTGGTGCCGATCCTGCGGCCGATGGTCACACCCAACAACGTAATAGCCGCCTACAACGCGGGTAATACGCTGGTCATTACCGACTACGCTGACAACATTCGCCGGCTCAACCGGATTATTGCCTCGATTGACCAGCCCTCCGGTGCTGACTATTTCACCATTACACTCAAACATAGCTCGGCAATTGACGTGGCAGCTTCCATTGCCCGGTTGATTCCGGATGTCGGTTCCACCGGTTCGGGCCAGCCCGCGGTGCCTGCTTCCGTGGCTGAGGGGGTTAGGCGCAGCGCCGTCGTTGCAGACCCCCGTAGCAACAGCCTGCTGGTTCGCGCGGAGACCACAGCAGCAGGGCAGAATATTCGCAGAATGGTTGAAATGCTCGATCAACCGGCTGCCAGCGGCAGCAATATCAACGTGGTATATCTACGCAATGCCGATGCGGTCAAGTTGGCACAAACCCTGCGATCGGTAGTCAGCGGCCAGGAGTCCAGCAGCTCGAGTGGCGCAGCTACAGCGGCCGCTGGCCAAGCTGGCAATACGTCCTCTGCCAGTAGCACGCCTTCCGGATCGGGAATTATCCAGGCCGATGCAGCGACCAATGCCTTGATCATTACCGCTCCTGACTATGTCTACCGTAATTTGCGGGCCGTCATCGACAAACTGGATGTGCGGCGAGCCCAGGTCTACGTCGAAGCAGTGATCGCAGAAATTGGTGCAGAGGACGGATCGGAGTTTGGATTCCAGTGGTTGACGGCCAATGGCATTACCGACAGCACCCGTTTTGGTGCAGTGGGCGGAACCAATTTCGGCTCGACCGGCCAGAACATTCTGGGGGTCGCAGCCAATCCACTGGCAATGGGGCAGGGGTTATCGATCGGCGTGGCAAAAGGCACCTTTACCCTTGGTGGCCAGGAAATCCTGAATCTCGGCATGCTCGCCCGTGCTCTGGAGTCGAACAAGATTGGCAATGTATTGTCAACGCCCAATCTGATCACGCTCGACAATGAAGAAGCCAAGATTGTTGTCGGCCAGAATGTCCCGTTTATCACTGGTACCCAGTCCAGTACCGGCTCCAACCCTAATCCCTTTACCACGGTCGAGCGTAAGGACGTTGGCATTACCCTGAAAATCAAACCGCAGATCTCCGAAGGGGGAGGGGTGACCATGCAGGTGTATCAAGAGGTATCCAGTGTCGATGATAACAAGGTTTCTGGCAGTGTCGACCTGACCACAAAGAAACGGACTATTGAATCCAAAGTACTGGTTGATGATGGACAGGTGGTGGTTTTGGGGGGATTGATCGAGAAACAGGTGGCACAGAATAGTGGCAAAGTACCGTTATTGGGAGATATCCCTCTATTGGGAACGCTGTTCAAATATGAAAGCCGATCAGCACGCAAGGTCAACCTGATGGTGTTCATCAAGCCGGTCATCATGAAGGATGGCTCGGCTGCCGCCAGTCTGACCAGCCAGCGCTATCAGTATCTGCGCAATGAACAACAGTCCTTCGTAGTGCCGGAATCCTTGTTGCTCAAATCTGCGCCCAGCATTGCTTTGCCCGAGTGGTCTACCGTTTCCAGCTCTGGGCCGAACGGCGCAGCCAGCGTTCAGCAGAGTGCGCATTAATGCACGATCAGCGTATTCCTTACCATTTCGCCAAATCGCGTGGCGCGCTCTATTTCAATGGGCCAGATGGGCATGGCCAGCTGATTCTGCGGGACGACGCGGATCCCCTGACGATTGCTGAAGTTCGGCGTGTTTTTGG
The DNA here is from genome assembly GCA_964495595.1 of uncultured Burkholderiales bacterium. Lineage (GTDB taxonomy): Bacteria > Pseudomonadota > Gammaproteobacteria > Burkholderiales > SCOH01 > CALMFQ01. The sequence goes on from CAZBWH010000070.1 coordinate 3,344, forward strand.
GGCGCCCGAATCGATTGAATTATTGCCACAGGATGCATTTGAACGTCAGCTCGCTCAGGCATTCAGTCGTTCCGACCAGCAGGCAGCGTCGGTCGTTGAGGATGTCGAGCAAGACTACGACCTATCCCGGTTGGCTCAGGAATTACCCGAAGTCGAAGATTTGCTTGAGTCGGAAGATGACGCGCCGATTATTCGCCTGATCAATGCAGTATTGACCCAGGCGTTGCGGGAACATGCTTCCGATGTGCATATCGAACCATTTGAGACACGCTCGGTAATCCGCTTCCGCATCGATGGCCGTCTGGTAGATGTGGTCGAGCCCAAGCGCGCGTTGCACGCCGCACTGGTGTCACGGATCAAGGTGATGGCGGCTCTGGATATTGCCGAGAAGCGTTTGCCACAGGACGGAAGGATCACCCTGCGGATTGCCGGTCGCCCAGTGGACGTCCGGGTTTCCACCCTGCCTACCGGCCATGGAGAGCGAGCCGTGTTGCGCCTGCTGGACAAGTCGGCAGGGAGAATGGGGTTTTCCAGACTGGGAATGGACGACGCCACTCTGGCCAGGCTGAAGACGCTGATTGCGCAACCGCATGGCATCGTTCTGGTGACCGGCCCCACTGGATCTGGCAAATCCACTACTTTGTATGCAGCGCTGTCGCAAATGGATGCGACCAGTACAAACATCATGACGGTGGAAGATCCGATCGAATTTGACCTGGATGGGGTCGGCCAGACACAGGTCAATCCACGCATTGAGATGACTTTCGCACGTGCGCTTCGCTCCATTTTGCGCCAAGATCCGGACGTGATCATGATCGGCGAGATCCGCGACCTGGAAACTGCCCAGATCGCGGTACAGGCCTCATTAACCGGCCATCTGGTTCTGGCGACCCTGCACACCAACGATGCTGCCAGTGCGGTTACCCGTCTAGTGGACATGGGTATCGAGCCATTCCTGCTGGCATCCAGTCTGCTGGGTGTGCTGGCCCAACGCTTGGCGAGAAATCTGTGTACCGAGTGCCGTCAGCCACATCAGACAGATGCAGCAGAAACGGCGCTACTGGGCGCGCAACAGGCGATTACCGTTTTTCGTGCCAATGGTTGTCCCACCTGCGGCATGACCGGCTATCGCGGACGAGCAGGGATTTACGAGTTGCTTGGCTGTGACGATACCATGCGCGGCTTGATTCATGATGGCGCCAACGAGCAACGGATTCGCGAACATGCCCAGTTGAGCGGCATGCGAAGCCTGCGTCAGGATGGTATGCGCAAGGTGCTTGCTGGTGACACATCGCTGGAAGAAATACTGCGGGTGACCCGCGATACCTGAAGCATTGGCTTGTTATCAGCGACCTTGCGACTGAAACCGCTACAAATGTAGTGAACGTATGTTTACATATTGGATCCAGTTTCGGTAATATCCGGCCTGGTTCATTTGTGTATCCTGCCATGCTCAATTTTCTTCCTTCCCGTTTGATCGGGGTGATTGCAGCTATGCTGCTGACGCTGAACATATGCGTTATTGCTTGTTTCCTGTTCAGTTTTTCGTTGCTTAAATTTCTGCTACCCATTTCGCAGCTGCGACTGGTTCTTAACCGAATCATTCTGTCCATCGCCGAGAGCTGGATTACCTGCAACAAGGGATGGATGCGTCTGACCCAGCGCGTTCAATGGGATGTCAAAGGTCTCGAAGGGCTGACCTACCGGAACTGGTATCTGGTAAACAGCAATCACCAATCGTGGGTGGATATCTTTGTCCTGCAATACCTGTTGAACCGGCGAATTCCGCTACTCAAGTTCTTTCTCAAGCGGGAACTTATCTGGGTACCGATCATGGGTCTGGCCTGGTGGGCGCTGGATTTTCCGTTCATGCGTCGGAACAGCGAGCAATATCTCAAGCAACATCCGGAAATGCGGGGAAAAGACCTGGATGCCACGCGCAGGGCATGCGAAAAATTCGCACAGATACCAACCAGCGTGATGAATTTTCTTGAAGGGACGCGATTCTCTGCAGCCAAGCATACGCGACAGGCATCGCCATATCGTCATCTACTCAAGCCGAAGGCGGGTGGCATTGCACTAGCCCTCAATGCAATGGGGGACAAGTTCAAAAGCTTTCTGAACATTACTATTGTCTATCCAGATGGCGCCCCCCGATTCTGGGATTTTCTTTGTGGCAAGATGCATCGGGTAATTGTGCGTATCGAGCAATTGCCAATTCCCCGTCAGTTTGTAGGGGGCAATTATGCTCAGGACGAACACTATCGCCAGTCATTCCAGCAATGGGTGCAGCAGCTCTGGCAGGAGAAGGACCAACAGATTGATAGTCTGTTACAGCAAACGTTGGTCATACCTGACTCGATTCGCTGATTTGTGTTGGTTAACCAGCCACCGTGCAAGCCGCGATCAGTGTCGTTTTTCCTGATGGACCGAAAAGGATTGCATTACTTTACCATCCTGATCGGCAGATTCCAGATGGACATCGAACCCCCACAAGCGGGCCACATGTTTAAGCACCTCATTGGTCTGATCATTGAGTGGGCGCCGCTGGAATTGGTTATGACGAAGCGTAAGCGATCGGTCACCATGCGTATTGACGGACCAAACCTGGATATTGGGCTCACGATTGCCAAGATTGTACTGATCTGCCAGTTTGTGCCGCACATAACGGTATCCATCTTCGTCGTGGATGGCAGAAATGGCTAGGGTATTCTGGCTATCGTCATCCAGTACGGAAAAGAAGTGGAAAGCCCGAATCAACTTCGGTGACAGATATTGCGAAATAAAACTCTCGTCCTTGAAATTACGCATGGCAAAATCCAGTGTCGGTAACCAATCGCTACCGGCAATGTCAGGAAACCAGCGTTTATCCTCTTCTGTCGGAGTCTCACAAATGCGCCGAATATCCTGCATCATCGCAAATCCAAGCGCATACGGGTTGATGCCACTGTAATACCGGCTGCCAACTGGGGGTTGATACACGACATTGGTATGGCTTTGCAGAAATTCAAGCATGAATCCGTCACCCACCAGCTTTTCTTCATACAGCTTGTTGAGAATGGTGTAGTGCCAGAAAGTTGCCCAGCCTTCATTCATTACCTGGGTCTGGCGCTGCGGGTAGAAATACTGTGCAATCTTGCGCACGATCCGCACCAGTTCACGCTGCCAAGGTTCCAGCAGAGGCGCAAATTTCTCAATGAAATAGAGCAGGTTTTCCTGTGGCTCGGCTGGAAAACGGGTTTCTATCGTACTGACTTCTTCGTGCTTGCGTTTGGGTAGCGTACGCCATAGTTCGTTGACCTGTGATTGCAGATAAGCTTCACGTTCACGCTGCCTTGCCTGTTCCTTCTGCATGGACAGGCGGGCAGGGCGCTTGTATCGGTCAACCCCATGATGTTGCAGTGCATGGCAGGAATCGAGGATTTCCTCTACGGCTTCAATGCCGTAGCGTTGCTCGCACTGGGTAATGTAGTGCTTGGCAAACATCATATAGTCGATAATGGCATCGGCATCGGTCCAGGTGCGAAACAGGTAGTTTCCCTTGAAGAAGGAGTTATGGCCATATGCGGCATGAGCGATTACCAATGCCTGCATAGTCAACGAGTTCTCTTCCATCAAATAAGCTATGCAGGGATTGGAGTTAATGACGATCTCATACGCCAAACCCATCTGCCCGCGCCGGTAGCTTTTTTCAGTAGACATGAAGTGCTTGCCGAACGACCAGTGGTGATAGCTTACCGGCATGCCGACCGAGGTATAAGCATCAATCATTTGCTCAGCAGTAATGATCTCCAATTGGTTCGGATAGGTGTCCAGCCCGAACTGTTCTGCTACGCGACGGATTTCGCCATGCGCCTGTTCGATCAACTCGAATGTCCACTCTGAAGTATCAGGCAGGCGACGCGCTTTTATCGACTTTCGGCTGGGTCGGCTCATTTCGGTTGCTTTTTGAACAGTTCACGGAATACCGGATAGATGTCCGCCGGCGACTGTATTTTTTGCATTGCAAAATGCGGATGTTGGGCATTAATCTTGCTGTATTCATCCCACAAGTTCTGTGGTTGGCCTTCGGTGATCTCGACGTAGGCGAAATACTGTACCAGCGGCATGATTTTGTCGGTCAGTAACTCACGGCAAGTAACAGAGTCGCTATCCCAATTGTCGCCATCTGACGCCTGAGCTACATACAGATTCCAGTCACCGCTCAGGTAGCGTTCGCTGATGATCTGGTAAAGCAGGTTGAGCGCGCTGGAAACCACCGTGCCACCTGATTCTCGTGAGGTGAAGAAATCCTGTTCTTCAACCTCGCTGGCAGATGTGTGATGACGTATGAAAACTACCTGTATCATAGGCCCGGGTCAGAAATAGATACAACAGGATGAAGAAACGCTTAGCCATATCTTTCTTGGCCTCATCCATCGATCCGGATACGTCCATGATGCAGAACATGACCGCCTGGCTGGTAGGTTTGGGCACCTTGATCCGGTTGCTGTAGCGCAGATCGATTGGATCGATAAACGGAATGGCTAACAGCCTGACTTTCAGGCGATGAATTTCTGAACGTAACTCAAGAACTTCCGGATCGCTTTCATCCACACCCTGATCCAGTAGCGCTTGCAAGGCTTCTTCGGCCTCACGCAAGCGTTTGCGGGAACCAGCTCCAACGGCAATGCGCCGACCTAACGCGCCCCGAAGCGAACGCAACACATGAATGTTGCTCGGCGTTCCCGCTACGGTAAAGCCGGCACGGATACTTTTGAAGTCAGTGGTAGACGATAGCTGGGTCTTGACCATATTGGGCAATTCTAGGTCGTCAAAAAAGTAATTCAGAAACTCTTCCCGGCTCAGCTCGAAAACAAAGTCGTCTTCGGTAACATCATCCGAGTTACTCGCCTGGCCGTTGCCAGCTCCGCTACCTCCCTGTGGCCGCGGTACGCGGTCTCCTTTTACATATTCCCGGTTTCCGGGGTGGACGCTTTCCCAAACGCCTCCGCGGCCGTGTCCGAATATCGGTTCGTTGATGTCTTTAACCGGGATGGATACCTTGTCCCCGCTTTCGATATCCGTAATGCTGCGCCCTTTAATCGAGCGAGCAACGGCTTCCCTGATTTGGCCCTTGTAACGACGCAAGAACCGCTCGCGGTTAATTGCCGACTTGTTTTTGCCCTGCACGCGGCGGTCGATCAGTTGCGCCAAGATGGACTCCCTTTCTCTGCCGCCAACCAACTATCCGGCAGGATACCGGAGCGGTTCAGCAGTGATAGCCGAAGCCTGTATCACCATGTTCACGATGACTTACGGACTCGCAAATACCACTCACACAACAATCTGACCTGTTTGGCGGTGTAGCCTTTTTCTACCATGCGGTCGACGAAATCCTGATGTTTTCTGGCATCGTCAGTCGATGCCTTGGCATTGAACGAAATGACTGGCAACAAGTCTTCGGTATTGGAAAACATTTTCTTTTCAATGACAGCACGTAATTTTTCATAGCTGGTCCATGCAGGGTTCTTTCCAGAATTGTTTGCCCTGGCCCGCAAGACAAAGTTGACGATTTCGTTGCGGAAGTCTTTCGGGTTGCTGATGCCCGCAGGTTTTTCTATCTTCTCCAGCTCGTTATTCAAAGAGTTACGATCAAAACCCTCACCAGTATCTGGGTCGCGGAACTCTTGATCCTGTATCCAGAAGTCCGCAAAAGTAACATAGCGATCGAAAATATTCTGGCCGTATTCCGAATAGCTTTCAAGGTAAGCGGTCTGAATCTCCTTGCCGATAAATTCAACATAGCGGCTGGCCAGATATTCTTTGATATACGCCATATATTTTTGCTCAACTTCAGGCGCAAACTGCTCCCGCTCCACCTGTTGTTCCAGTACATACAAGAGATGTACCGGGTTGGCTGCCACTTCAGTATTGTCAAAATTGAATACTTTCGACAATATCTTGAAGGCCCACCGGGTAGATAGTCCGTTCATGCCCTCGTCAACTCCTGCATAATCCCGGTATTCCTGAATCGACTTGGCCTTAGGGTCGGTATCCTTCAAATTCTCCCCATCATAAACCAGCATCTTGGAAAAAATACTGGAGTTCTCCGGCTCAACCAAGCGCGAGAGCACCGAAAATTGCGATAGCATTTTCAATGTTCCAGGAGCGCAGGGTGAATCGGCGAGCGACGAGTTACGAATCAGCTTTTCATATATCTTGGCTTCATCCGAAACACGGAGGCAATATGGAACCTTTACAATATAAATCCGATCGAGAAATGCTTCGTTGTTGCGGTTATTCTTGAACTGCTTCCATTCCGATTCGTTGGAATGCGCCAATACAATGCCGTCAAACGGGATGGCACCAAATCCTTCGGTCCCTTTGTAGTTTCCCTCCTGGGTTGCCGTAAGCAGGGGGTGGAGCACCTTGATGGGAGCCTTGAACATTTCAACGAATTCCATCAGCCCCTGGTTGGCCAAGCACAAGCCGCCGGAATAGCTGTAGGCATCCGGATCATCCTGTGCATATTCTTCCAGCGCTCGAATATCGACCTTGCCTACCAGTGATGAAATATCCTGATTGTTTTCATCTCCAGGTTCTGTTTTGGAAATGGCAATCTGCTTCAATATCGAGGGGTAACGTTTAACCACTCGGAATTGATTGATGTCACCATTGAATTCATGCAACCGCTTTACAGCCCAAGGAGACATAATGCCGCGCAGGTAACGCCGGGGTATCCCATAGTCTTCTTCCAGGATCGGCCCATCTTCGTCTTCGCTAAACAGGCCAAGAGGAGATTCGTTAACTGGAGACCCCTGGATTGCGTAGAACGGAACCTTTTCCATTAGCGATTTCAGCTTTTCCGCAATAGATGATTTACCTCCACCCACTGGCCCTAACAGATACAGAACCTGTTTGCGCTCCTCCAACCCTTGGGCTGCGTGGCGAAAGTAGGCCACGACCTGCTCGATAACCTCTTCCGTACCGTAGAAGTCACGAAAAGCAGGGTATATCTTGATGACTTTATTCGAGAAAATGCGTGTGAGGCGTGAGTCGTTACGGGTATCAACCATTTCTGGCTCACCGATGGCCGCCAGCATGCGCTCTGCAGCGGTGGCATACGCCAAGTGGTCACGCTTGCAGATATCCAGATATTCTTGAAGCGAATACTCTTCTTCCCGTGTGCGTTCGTAGCGAGCGGTGTAGTTTTTGAAGATGTTCATCGTGTCACCTTTGTGCAATCACCATGGATCGGCCCGTAGCCTTTGGAGCTTCCGCAACCACGGCTAGCTCACGATTTCATCATAGCCAATTGTAGACGCTGCAAGGGGGATGTTGCTCAGACGACAACGGTTGGGCGTGAGAACCTGCGCTGGCGCGTATGCTGGGGCCTTGTATGTCGCCCAGCTCGCCGAATAAATCAGCGCTCCCTTAGCGTGCGCAAGAGGGAATGAGAGGCTCCCGAATCAGCAAGGCGAGCATGCGTTCAGCCAGTTGATCAATGCTCAGGTCTCCGGACGGCTGGAACCATTGAACGGTCCAGTTCAGGCTGCCAAGCAGCATTTTGCGTAGCAATTTCGTATCCTGGGAAATCAGGCCAGAGCGCACGGCATCATCCAGCACTTGCTGCCAGATAAGTTCGTATTCGTCGCGCAGGCTGACGATGCGCTGTCTTGCCTGCAGGTCGAGGCTGTCCCATTCGTAAAGAGATACTTCCAGAGCGTGCTGCTGGCTGCCAAGCAAGGCGGTTAGATGAACGCGCAGCAAGGTTAGCAAGCGCGGTTTCGCCCCCTGGATCCCATGAAGGGCCGACCGTGCGTTGCGGGTGATTTCACCAATGCCATGTGCCATCACCGCTTCCAGGATTTCTGACTTGCTACGGAAATGATAGAACAGGCTCCCAGACTGGATTCCGACAGCCTGCGCCAGATCCCTTACCGATGTCCTCTCGTATCCTTTGCTACGAAAGAGGTGCGATGCTGCTTCTATCAGTGCATCCTTGCGAGGCTTGTCACTGGCTACAGTCAGTGCGTCATCGAAGGCGGTCATGGGTAACAAGTATGGCGTTGGGGAACATTACGGCCGAGACGTTTCACTGACGACTGATTTCCGCCAGGACCCGAAAATAGTCCGGAAATGTCTTGCTGACACATTTCGGGTCGTTGATGTTAACGGTGACTCCGCCCAGTGCGACCAGCGAAAAACACATCGCCATCCGATGATCATCATAGGTGTCGATCGAAGCATTCTCGGTTAGTTGTGCCGGCGGCGTAATGCACAAGTAATCCGGGCCTTCTTCTACTGTTGCGCCAACCTTGCGCAGCTCGGTTGCCATAGCGGTAAGCCGGTCGGTTTCCTTGACTCTCCAGCTGGCCACATTCCGGATGGTGGTCGGTCCTTTAGCGAACAGGGCCGCTACGGCAATGGTCATTGCAGCATCCGGAATATGGTTGAGATCAGCATCGATACCTTTTAGCTGGCCGCTGCAGCCTGCTTCAATCCAGTCCTCGCCGACCGAGATTGTCGCCCCCATTTGCTGCAACACCTCAACGAAACGAACGTCACCCTGAATGCTGTTCCTGCCAACACCTTGTACACGCACCGGCCCGCCACCAATGGCGCCGGCGGCGAGGAAATATGAGGCAGAGCTGGCATCCCCTTCAACATGAATGACGCCAGGAGAGCGATATTGCTGATCCGCAGCGATGTGGAAAGAAGACCAGTCATTGCGTTGAACCGTGACACCAAAACGTTGCATGAGGTTAAGTGTAATTTCAATGTATGGCTTTGAAATCAACTCGCCCTCTACCTGGATTGTGCTTGCGGCACCGGAAAGTGGCATCGCCATCAGCAAGGCGGTCAGAAACTGACTGGACACATTGCCACGAATGGACACTTGTCCGGCCGCCGACATCCGGGCAGGCCGAATTTCCAAGGGCGGAAAGCCGTCGTTCTCCAGGTAGTGGATGTCCGCACCGAGTTGACGTAATGCATCTACCAGGTCACCAATCGGCCGCTCGTGCATTCGAGCTACACCCGATAGTCGATAGTGCCCCCCTGCAAGGGCCAGTGCCGCTGTCAGGGGACGGAAAGCGGTGCCGGCATTGCCCAGGAAAAGAACCGCCTCCTTAACCGGGAATAGCCCTCCGCAGCCCGTCACCTGAAAATCACCCTGAGTGTTCCCCGGCCGGACGATCACTCCCAGCAAGGCTAGCGCCTCCAGCATCCGCTGAACGTCATCTGAGTCCAGAAGACCCCGTACATCGGTCTGGCCGTTCGCAAGGGCAGCAAGTAACAGGGTGCGGTTTGAAATACTTTTCGATCCGGGCAAAGTGACGTGTCCGGTGGCTCGTTTGATTGGCGCAAGAGCAATGGATTCCATGACTGTTGACTCTGCTTGCAGGTACATTGATGAAGCCCACTATCATAGCGGCTCGACATCGTCAGGGACAGGTGTATCGTGACAAAAAGCGGGCGGGTGCCTTACCATGATATGCTGACCATCCCCGGTGTGGGCCAGTCAATAGCAAATGACCTTCTCGAGCTGGGATACCTGTCTGTGGCCAGTTTGCGTAGTGCAGACCCGGAAGAAATGTTTATGCGCCTGCAAACGATACGTAACGTCCGGCAGGATCGCTGTCTGTTGTATGTTTTTCGATGCGCTGTATATTTTGCACAAACGTCGTCGCCTGAAACGGAAAAACTCAAATGGTGGAACTGGAAAGACTGATCCGTGCGCCAGTGATCGCAATCGACGGCCCTTCGGCGTCAGGCAAGGGAACGGTCGCCCAGCGGGTTGCCGCCGGTCTCGGATTTCATTATCTGGACAGCGGGGCGCTGTATCGGCTGCTAGTCGTCCGGGCAATCAGGCAAGGGATATCTACTGATGATGCAACTGCCCTGTCTCATCTCGCTGCAGAGCTGCCGGCAACTTTCTGTGGTGACAGCATTTGTCTGGATGGGCGCGATGTGACGGGTGAGGTGAGATCGGAACAAACCGGGAATATGGCCTCACAAGTCGCAGCACTGCCGCAGGTTCGCGAGGCACTACTGGCCCGCCAGCGCGCATATCGCCAGCAGCCAGGACTGGTGGCTGACGGAAGAGATATGGGGTCCGTCGTTTTTCCCGATGCCGCGCTGAAAATCTTTCTCACTGCAACGGCAGAAGAGCGGGCGCAACGCCGTGTTAAGCAGTTGAAGGAAAAGGGCTTGCTGGCCGATGACACGGGTGATATATTCACGCGCATTTTGCAGGATATACGTAGTCGCGACGCGAGGGATGCCAATCGGGCTGTAGCGCCACTGAAGCAGTTGCCTGACGCTCACCGTGTCGACACGACCAGCCTCACAGTCGAACAGGCGGTCGAAGCCATAGTCAGTCTGTTTCCTCGTTCTCCTGCCTGAATTTCTGAATGCATAGTACGCCCCGGCGCAGCGATCATGTGCCGGCGCTTTTTGTTTGCCAGCCTCCAGGCTGGTGTTTTTTCATCTAACCGTGCCTCGGGCACACTGGGTTTTTTCAATGTCTACTACTGCTGCTTCCTCTATGGAAAGTTTTGCCTCTCTGTTCGAAGAGAGTCTCAAGCGCCAGGAAATGCGCTCCGGCGAAGTCATTACCGCAGAAGTGATCAGTGTTGATCCAAACTTCGTGCTGGTGAACGCCGGCCTCAAATCGGAAAGCCTGATTCCGGTTGACGAGTTCCGCAACGACGCGGGCGAAATCGAAGTCAAGCCGGGCGATTTCATCACCGTAGCCATCGACTCGCTCGAAAATGGCTATGGCGAAACCAAGCTGTCACGCGATAAGGCCAAACGTCTGGCCGCGTGGATTGAGCTGGAAGACGCGCTGGAAAAAGGGGTCATCATGTCCGGCGTGATCAACGGCAAGGTCAAGGGTGGTCTGACCGTCATGGTCAACGGCATCCGCGCTTTCCTGCCGGGCTCTCTGGTCGATGTGCGTCCGGTGAAGGACACCAGTCCGTACGAAGGCAAGCAGATCGAATTCAAGGTTATCAAGCTGGATCGCAAGCGCAATAACGTGGTTGTTTCGCGCCGTGCCGTTCTGGAAGCTACGCTGGGCGAAGAGCGCAAAGCACTGCTGGAGCAGTTGCAAGAAGGCGCAGTAGTCAAAGGTGTGGTCAAGAACATCACCGACTACGGTGCATTCGTTGATCTGGGTGGTATCGATGGCTTGCTGCACATCACTGACTTGGCATGGCGCCGTGTCAAGCATCCGTCGGAAGTGCTGTCGGTGGGTGATGAAGTTGAAGCCAAGATCCTCAAGTTCGATCAGGAGAAAAACCGCGTATCACTGGGCCTGAAGCAGCTGGGCGACGACCCGTGGATCGGCCTGAGCCGTCGTTACCCACAAGGCACTCGCCTTTTCGGCAAGGTGACCAACCTGACCGACTACGGTTCATTTGTTGAAATTGAACAGGGTATCGAGGGTCTGGTGCACGTTTCGGAAATGGACTGGACCAACAAGAATGTCCATCCGTCCAAGGTCGTTGCGCTGGGTGATGAAGTTGAAGTGATGATCCTTGAGATCGATGAAGACCGTCGCCGTATCAGCCTGGGCATGAAACAATGCTTGGCCAATCCTTGGGAAGAGTTCTCGCAGAACTACAAGAAGGGCGACAAGATCAAGGGCGCAATCAAATCGATTACCGATTTTGGCATCTTTATCGGCTTGCCGGGCGGAATCGATGGCTTGGTACATCTGTCCGACTTGTCGTGGAGCGTTTCAGGCGAAGAAGCCATCCGCAACTTCAAGAAGGGTGATGAAGTCGATGCCATGGTGTTGTCCATCGATGTAGAGAAAGAACGCATCTCGATGGGCGTCAAGCAGCTCGAAGGCGATCCGTTCAACAATTTCGTTGCAACCCATGACAAGAATAGCGTCGTCAAGGGTACGGTCAAATCGATCGATGCCAAGGGTGCGGTGATTGCGCTGGATTCCGAAGTCGAAGGCTATTTGCGTGCAACTGAAGTCTCGCGTGACCGTGTTGAAGACATCCGTTCCGTACTGAAGGAAGGTGATGGAGTCGAAGCCATGATCATCAATGTCGACCGCAAGAATCGTTCGATCAACCTGTCGATCAAGGCAAAAGATATGGCTGAAGAAAATGAAGCCATGAGCCGGGTACAGTCGGAAAGTGCCGGCAATGCCGGGACCACCAGTTTGGGTGCTCTGCTGAAAGCCAAGCTGGACAACAAGAACTGATGGTCTGAGGCACTATGACCAAATCGGAATTGATTGCGAAGTTGGCCAATCGCTACCCGCAGTTGGTGGTTAAGGATGCAGAACTTGCTGTCAAGGCGATTCTGGATGCCATGGCACAGGGATTGGCAACTGGTCAGCGTATCGAGATTCGTGGTTTCGGTAGTTTTGATCTGAACTATCGTCCACCGCGGGTGGGCCGCAATCCAAAATCCGGTGACAAAGTGCAGGTTCCAGAAAAATATGTTCCTCACTTTAAAGCCGGTAAGGAACTGCGTGAACGCGTCGATGGCGCCGAGTAGTTAGAAGCGCGTTAAATATCGAACTTGGAAGCGGCATGCTTGAGCATGCCGCTTTTTTTGTATTCGGTCGGTTGTCTGCGGTAAAATCGCCACTCCAATCATCGATTGAACGTTACCAATGCCAATGCTGAGATATTTGTTCTGGCTTTGTCAGTTCCTGCTCTGCTTCCTGCTGTTGGGTTTTACACTCAAAAACAGCACACCGGTAGCCGTTCATTTCTTTCTGGGGTATCAGTGGCAGGCACCTTTGGTGCTGGTGTTGCTTGTCTTTCTGTTTATTGGCGTAGCTCTGGGGATTCTTGCTTGCCTGACTTATATCCTGTCTCTCAGGCGTGAAATAACCTTCCTCAAGGCCGATGGCCGTTCAGGCGTTGCCGGTGGAATCGACGTGGTCGACCACGCGGATGTGGTTGCCTAGGTTCTTTGATACTTGTTTCGCCGTGGTGCAGGCAGGTTGATGTGTCAGCCACTCCTGTACGCGACACTGATGTAATGGATTGCTTTCGTCGTTTCAGTCGATCTCGGAGAAAAATCAGGTGGAATTTGAGTTCTGGTGGTTGCTTGTTCCACCCTTGTTTTTTGCGCTGGGCTGGCTCGCTGCACGGATTGACATTAAACAGTTGCTGAATGAGTCCCGGCGCTTGCCGACCGCTTATTACAAAGGAGTCAATTACCTGCTGAATTCTCAGGAGGAACTTGCTATCAACGCATTTGTTGAAATCATCAAGACCAATCCTGATTCTGTAGAGCTGAATTTTGCGCTGGGCAATCTGTTTCGCCGTAAGGGCGAGCTCGATCGGGCGATCTTGATTCATCAAAAGTTATTGCAGCGGAATGACCTGACGGCAGAAGACCGATTGCTGTCCCAATATGAACTAGCGCTTGATTACTTGAAATCCGGGCTGCTTGATCGGGCTGAGGAATCACTGAAATCCTTACAGAATACGCGAATGGCGCGTGTGGCATCTGGCCATTTGCTGGACATTTACCAGCAGGAAAAACAGTGGGAAAAAGCCATTAAATCTT
>CAZBWH010000071.1:0-16623 GCA_964495595.1 uncultured Burkholderiales bacterium
GGAGTTGTTGAAATTTTTATAGAATACGCGAATGGCGCGTATAACATCTGGCCATTTGCTGAACATTTACCAACAAAAAAAACAATAAAAAAAAACCATATCTATTACCAACGGGATGGCAAACGCAGATTATTCTTTCCAGCATGAGGTTGCGCAGTTTTATTGCGAGCTAGCCCAGAAAGAAGCTGCCAACTCCCAGCCCCAGGCCGCTCGATCCCTGCTTGATCAAGCTTTGGCAACACATCGCAAGTGTACCCGCGCCAATATTTTGCTGGGTGATATTGAAATGTCCAGCGGCAACGCTGAGACAGCTATCGCGGTTTGGCAACGGATTGAATCCCAGGACGCACGCTACCTTTCTCTGGTTGGCAACAAGTTGATCGAGGCATTCCGGTCACTTGGCAAGCTTAACGAGGGTGTTCTGCTATTGAGAAGCTATCAGGTGAACTATCCGGATCTCGATCTGCTGGAAGTCATCCATCAGAGTCTGGTTGAAACCGATGGCCCGGAGGTTGCTAGGGAATATGTTTATACCGGGCTGCGGGGAAATACCGGACTACTGGGATTGAACACCTTGCTGCAGGCAGAGGCATTGTTGACGCCTCCAGAACGGCAAAAAGACATTGAGGTGATCCGCTCGCTCGTACAGGAAAACACCCGAAAGCTGGCGATGTATCAGTGCTCGGCATGTGGATTCCGGGCTCGCCAGTATTACTGGCAGTGCCCGGGTTGTGCCGGTTGGGAAACCTATCCACCAAAGCTGGGTGCGCAGGCTGGCTGATTTCGGACTAACGTGATTGAAAGATAATGAGTAACGTGCAGCATAAAATTCTGGTTGCGCTTGATTTTGCCGACGACCGGTCAGTGATGTCGTTTGTTGATCGGGTGACGCCGCAATTGTGCAGGCTAAAAGTCGGTAAGGAGCTGTTTACCGCGCATGGCCCGGCTCTGGTTGAGCGGTTGGCAAATCGCGGGTTTGATGTTTTTCTGGATCTCAAATTTCACGACATCCCGAATACAGTGGCCGGCGCAGTCAGGGCTGCGGCAAGTCTTGGCGTATGGATGGTCAACGTTCATGCTCTGGGTGGCCGGAAAATGCTTTTGGCTGCACGCGAAGCGCTGACTGGCCTGACTGATCCTCCTTTGCTCACGGCAGTGACGGTTCTGACCAGCATGGATCAACTACAACTTACTGAAATCGGGTTCGAGATGGCGCCGCAGCAACTGGTCCAGCGGTTGGCCGGACTGGCTGCGGAATGCGGCTTGGATGGCGTGGTTTGCTCCGCGTTGGAAGCCAGCATGTTGAGAAGCCTCTTGGGCGAGGCTTTTCAGTTGGTGACCCCGGGCATCCGCCCGGCCAATGCGCAAACCGATGATCAATCCCGCATCATGACCCCGTCTGCAGCTATCCGTGCCGGCGCAAATCATCTGGTCATCGGCCGCCCGATCACCCGCAGTGTTGACCCGGTGCAGGCGCTGCTTTTGATCAACCAGGAAATCACTGCTGGTTACTGACCATTCCCGGGAGCTTTTCAATCATGTCGAGTCATAACGATTGCTCTGCATTGCAGCAGGCTATTTCACGTGCGCGGGTTCTGGTGGTGGGCGATGTCATGCTGGATCGCTACTGGTTTGGCGATGTCAGCCGAATTTCTCCTGAAGCTCCAGTGCCTGTTGCACTGGTTTCCCGTGTTGAGGAGCGTGCGGGTGGTGCGGCCAACGTGGCACGGAATGCGGCTTCACTCGGGTGTGGGGTGACCTTGTTGTCTGTCATTGGCAATGACGAAGGGGGGCGGGCACTTGAAAGGCTGATGCTTGAATCCGGCGTCAAATCCGAATTGCTACGCGACCCTACCATTTCTACCATTATCAAACTACGGGTGATTGCGAAACAGCAGCAGTTGTTGCGTATTGATTTCGAGGCACCTCCCAGCCATGAGATCCTGGCGGCTAAACTGGACGATTACCGGGCTGCACTGCCGAGCCATGACCTGATCATCCTGTCCGACTATGGCAAAGGAGGATTGGCTCATGTGCAACAAATGATCGAGTGGGCCAGGTTAGCCGGTAAACCCGTGCTGGTAGATCCCAAGGGAGAAAACTATTCCCGATATCAGGGGGCTACCCTGTTGACCCCCAATCGATATGAATTCCGGCAGGTGGCAGGTAGCTGGGGAAGCGAATCGGAGCTTGCTGAAAAGGCGCAAAGACTACGCCGGGATTTGTCTTTGCAGGCGCTACTGATCACCCGTAGTGAAGAGGGGATGAGCTTGTATCGCGACGGACCAGCATTTCATCAGGCTACCCTGGCGCGAGAAGTATTTGATGTGTCCGGAGCAGGAGATACCGTCATTGCTACCCTCGGTGTAATGCTTGCCTCCGGGGTGGATATGAGTGAAGCGGTTTCCTGGTCGAACAAGGCTGCCGGAATAGTCGTCGGAAAACTGGGTACGGCAGTAGTCCACCCTGAAGAGCTTTTTGCCAATTAATTCGTACCAACCTTGGAAAGACAGAAATGACCATTATTGTTACCGGGGCAGCTGGATTCATTGGCTCCAATCTGGTCAAGGCATTGAACCTGCGCGGCCAGACCGACATCATTGCGGTGGATAACCTAAAAAAGGCTGACAAATTCCGTAACCTCGTCGATTGTGAAATAGCTGATTACCTGGATAAGGAAGACTTCATCGAGTTGTTTCTCGATGGCGCATTTGATGGTGAGGTCGAAGCAATACTCCATCAAGGAGCCTGCTCGGACACAATGGAGTCTGACGGCCATTACATGATGGAAAACAACTATCGCTATACGCTTAGCTTGTTCGAGTACTGCCAGACCGAGGAGATTCCTTTTCTTTATGCGTCCAGTGCAGCGGTTTATGGGGGAGGGAGCGTATTCAGGGAGTCGCGCGAATTTGAGGCGCCACTGAACGTATATGGCTATTCAAAATTCCTGTTCGACCAGGTGGTACGCCGCCGATGGACCGACTTGAGTGGCCAGGTGGTTGGCTTTCGCTACTTCAATGTCTATGGCCCGCGGGAACAACATAAAGGGCGTATGGCCTCAGTCGCATACCATCATTTCAATCAATATCAGTCTGATGGACGGGTCCGGTTGTTTGAGGGCTACGCAGGCTATGCGAACGGGGAACAGCGACGAGATTTTGTCTCTGTTGAAGACGTCGTAAAGGTTAACCTGCATTTTCTGGATAACCCCCACAAACGTGGGATCTTCAATCTCGGTTCTGGCCGGGCACAGAGTTTCAATGATGTAGCGGTTGCCACCGTCAACGCTTGCCGTGCAGCCGCTGGAGAGCTGCCTTTGTCGCTCTCAGAACTGGTCGTACAGGGCATTCTGGAATATATCGATTTCCCGGAAGCCCTGAAGGGCAAATACCAGAGCTTCACCCAAGCCGATATTGGCGCCCTGCGGGGAGCGGGTTACACCCCCGAGTTCCTGACGGTAGAGGAAGGTGTACGTCGTTACGTTCAGGAGTGGTTGCTGAAATCGGCGGCTGTTAAGCAGTGACCATGATCGTTCTCCAAAGACCGGCATAGCAAGATGCTGTTTGCCTGCCAAACGGAAACATGCGGTTGGTGTTGAATCCGGGATGCCGGGCTTCTACGATACAACATGTCAAGTGATTTACTTTCCGGAGAAGCTGACAATGCATAAAAAGGTATCAGCCATGATCTTGGCGGGATTGCTGGCTTCCAGCCCCGCAATGGCCAAGGAGTTCTTGGGTCTGTTTACAACAGAGGCGGTGCCGGGCGCAAAGTGCAAGATCGTGGATGCGACGCCAAAGTATCGCCAGGGCAGCTATCTGGGTAGCCGTAGCGATGCATTTCACAAAGTGAGTGAGAGTCTTGAATTGTTTACTGCCGAAGTCAGGCAGGATGGTTTTGATGCGGTGATCGGATTCCGTCCGGGGGTAACCGGTTCTATTGCCGACGATGGCAATGCCTTGTTCACTTGGGTGTATGCCGGCGTTGCCGTCAAATGCCAAAGCAAGTGACCGGGTGTTGCGTTGCGTCTTTTTCCTGGTGTTAGTCACATGAATGGGGCACGGCCAAGGCGGGCCATGGGCGTGCTGGTCTTTTTGGCAGCGTGTTCCCTGTCTGACGCGAACGCCCGCGATATCGAGCTTGCGACCGCTACTTTCCCTCCTTTCCGGCAAGTAGTGGGTGGTGCGCTCAGTGGTGCAGATTACGATATCGTGACCGAGGTACTGAACCGGATGGGGTATCAGTACACCGTCAAATTGTTCCCCTTTCAGAGAGCGTTGAAGCTGGCGGAGTCTGCACAGGGCCCGGTTGGCTTTTTCGCCCTGACCAGGAACGCGGATCGTGAATCACGCTTTCTGTTTTCCAGTCCGATTAGCACAGTTCGTGATGTTTTTTTCAAGCGATCCCCAGAGCGCATTACATGGACAAGTTACGCCGACCTCAGCGCTTATGTGGTTGGAATCAGCGAGGGGTACAACTATGCCCCGGAGTTCATGCGGGCGATTCAGGAGCGGCGATTCAAAACCATGGCGGCAGCCGGCGACTCTCCCGAGCTTGAGCAATTGCGGCGGCTTAGCCGGGGAGTGGTCGATGTTGCCATTTGCGAGATCAGCGTATGTTCGGCCCTGATTGCGCGTAATAAGGTGGAACTCGGGCAGATTGATTTCATCGACAAGCCCGTGGGTCCGATCCGGACCTTCCATCTCGCTGTTTCCCGTAAATGGCCGTCTGCTGAATCATTTATCAAGGCGTTCGATCGTGAGCTGGCGAGATTCGCGGCAGAGGGAAAACGAAAAGACATCCTGCATCGTTATGGTATTGAGTCAACCCTGGACTGAGCAGGTGCTTGTTCGCTGCCGCTTTCTTCCTTAGCCATAGCCAGCCACAGGCAGGCAGTCCTCTGATGCGGCGCTGCCCGAGGTAGCGACAGGGTTATGCGGATCAATTAATCAGGTTACGCGCTTCGGCAACCTGGGTGCGATAAGAGTCAAAAATATACCGTAACGCCTCTTTCATGCTGAATTGGGGCTTCCAGTCCAGGTCTGTCATGGTGTTGTCGATTTTGGGGACCCGGTTCTGCACGTCCTGATATCCTTTGCCATAGTATTCATCCGAGCTGACTTCGATCAGATTGACCTTCAGTGCATTGTCGCGATATTCAGGATAGGTCAGAGCCAGTTCCAGCATCATTTCTGCAAGTTCGCGGACTGAATAGTTGTTGTGTGGATTGCCAATATTGTAAATATTACCGCTGGCACGCCCGTCTTTGTTTTCAATGATTTTCATCAGCGCGTTGATGCCGTCATTTATGTAAGTGAACGCACGTTTCTGTTCTCCTCCATCAACCAGTTTGATGTCTTCGCCACGGACAATATGGCCGAGGAATTGGGTAATGACCCGGCTAGAGCCTTCTTTAGGAGTGTGAATGCTGTCCAGTCCGGCACCAATCCAGTTGAACGGGCGGAACAAGGTGTAATCAAGATCTTCCTGCATGGCATAAGCGTGGATGACGCGATCCATCAATTGCTTGGCACAGGCATAAATCCAGCGCGGTTTGTTGATCGGGCCGTAAATCAGTTCGGATGCTGCGGGGTCGAATTCACTGTCCCGGCACATGCCATACACTTCGGATGTCGACGGGAAAAGTACCCGCTTCTTGTATTTGACGCACTGGCGAATGATCGGCAGATTGGCTTCGAAATCGAGCTCGAATACCCGCAAAGGTTGCTGGACATACGTGGCTGGCGTGGCGATGGCTACCAGGGGCAATACGACATCACATTTCTTGACATGATATTCGATCCATTCCTTATTGATGGTAATGTCACCTTCAAAGAAATGAAATCGCGGGTTGGTCAGCAGATTGCTGACTTTGTCGGAGAACATATCCATCCCGTATACCTCCCAGTCGGTGGTATCGATGATGCGCTTCGACAGGTGATGGCCGATAAAGCCATTCACGCCAAGAATCAGGACTTTCTTCATGTTTGGGTATCCCTGTGGGAAATAGATGTTGTTATAACGAAAATGGATAGGCGATGCCGCACCGCATAGCCAGTATTGCAGGAGTAACTGGCTCTCCATTGCAATCCATATCCAGTATTTCCAGATAGTTGCCGTCTCCTGCCTGCAGCAGCAGGCGGTTTTCGGCAATAAACAGCGTGGGGCGATCAAATACCGGCAGCTCTTTTGCTGAAATACGGTAACTGCGTAATATCCTGACTCTGGCTCCGGCAATATCGGCGAATGCGCCCGGATAGGGAGGAGATACTGCGCGGACCAGATTGTGAATCTGCGCGGCAGTCTGCTGCCAGTGGATTCGGCCGTCTTCAGGTGTGCGGCCACCAAAATAGCCACCCTGGCCCAAGTCCTGCTGACGTAACGTAGCGTGCCCCGACAGCAATGGCGGCAAGCAGCGGTCGAGCGTGATTTCTGCCGCAACGGTGACTTTGTCGAATACCTCCCTGGCCGTATCATCCGGCAGGATTGGCACTGCCTGTTGGTCGACAATGGCGCCATTGTCTGGTTTTTCATTCATGACATGTAAGGTTGCGCCGGTTCGCGTTTCACCGTGAATGATGGCCCAGTTCACCGGTACACGCCCCCGGTAGGCTGGCAATAGCGAGCCATGCATGTTGAAAGCGCCCACCCTAGCCAGAGCCAGCACGGCAGGGCTCAGCATGTGCCGATAGTAGAACGAGAACAGATAATCCGGCTGGCAGGCTGCAATCCGGGCAATGACGTCGCTGCTGTTTGGATCAGCGGGTGTGATAACCCGAATCCTGTGGCGTTGGGCCAGCTTGGCTACGCTGTCAAACCAGATGGTTTCCTGTGGGTTGTCATCGTGGGTCACGACCAGCGGCACGTCGACCCCGTGCGCCAGCAACACGGACAAGCAACGCACCCCCACATTGTGATAGGCAAACACCACTGCGCTAGCCATTTGACCGCTCCGTTTGTTCCAGGACAGCGAGCACCATGTAACGAGGCCGGTTGCGGACTTCCTGATAAATCCGCCCGACGTATTCGCCGAGCAAGCCGATGCCAAACAGCGCGATGCCGATCAGGAGAAACGCAATGCCGAACAAGGTAAACAAGCCGCCTTCTTCCGGGCCGAGCAGCAGCCTGCGGGCGCCGAGATAAATCACCAGCACGCCTGATGCCAGTGAAATCAACATGCCCAGCATTGAGAACATCTGCAGCGGGACCAGCGAAAAGCCTGTCATCAGATCGAAATTCAGCCGGATCAGGCTGTAGAGCGAGTATTTTGATTCGCCAGCAGCCCGTTCTTCGTGGCCAACAATGATTTCCGTTGGCTTTTGGGCAAAGGTGTAGGCCAGTGCCGGGATGAAGGTGTTCATTTCACTGCATTGGTTGATGGCGTCAATGATGCGCCGATGATAGGCCCGCATCATGCAGCCCTGGTCGGTCATTTTGATTCGCGTGATCCGTTCGCGCAGGCGATTCATCGAGCGGGACGCCGCATGTCGCCACCACGAATCATTGCGCTGACGGCGAATCGATCCTACGTAATCGTAGCCTTCGTCCATCTTGGCCAGCAGGTTGGCGATGTCCTCGGGCGGATTTTGCAGATCTGCATCCAGGGTAACAATATATTGGCCCCGGCTGTAAGCGAAGCCAGCCAGGATTGCCTTGTGCTGGCCGAAGTTGCCGTTGAACAGCACCACCCTGGTGACGTCAGGGCGCAATTCATACTGCTGGCGTAACAAGGCCGGGGAGCGATCTTTGCTGCCATCATTGATGAACAGGATCTCGTAGCTGCGCTTGAGCAGATCAAGCGCCGGGTAGAGCCGGTCAAACAACGCCTGCAGGCCGGCTTCTTCGTTGTAGACAGGAATGACAATGGAAATTTCAGGGGTTTGCATGGCGTATTACGTGGCTCGATTCAGGGCCGGGGCGATGACCTGCTTGAGAGCTGCGCATACCCGATCGACATCGTTGTCGGTCATGGCAGGAAACAGCGGCAGTGTGATGGTGGAGGCTCCAATCCGCTCCGCATGACGGAAATCGCCGGGGTTCCAGCCGAGTATGCGATACAGGCTGAACAAATGCATGGCTGGATAGTGAACACCCACTCCGATGCCTAGCTGTTTCATCTGTTCGATGACATCTCCCCGGCTGATTTGCAGCCGATGCAGTGGCAACAATGGCTGGAACATGTGCCAGTTGCTGTTGTGAAAGTCTGCCGGCGGTAGCTCAAGTCCAAGCGCCGGGTCAATTAGGTCAAAATAACGGCGTGCGAGTTGGCGGCGGCGCAGAGTAAATTCATCCAGTCGCTGCAGCTGCCCCAGGCCAATCCGTGCCGCAATGTCGGTCATGTTGGCTTTTCCACCTGCGACATCGACGTCCATCCCACCATCCGCATGGCGCACCACTCCCTGCAGGCGCAGCTTTTCGAACAGGGGGATCTGCGATACATCACTCAGCACCAGGCATCCGCCTTCGCTGCTGGTGATGTTTTTGTTGGCGTGAAAACTGATGGATATCAAATCGCCAAAACTGCCGATTGGCTGGTCGTTCCAGCTGGCGCCCATCGACTGTGCCGCATCTTCCACGACTCTGATCCCGTGCCGGTTGGCAATGGCGTACAACCGGTCACGATCTACCGGTAGTCCGGCAAGATCGACCGGCATGATCGCTTTGGTGCGGCTGGTCATGGCGGCTTCGGCCTGGTGCAGGTCGATATTACGGCTAATGGGGTCAACGTCGACAAATACCGGCCGGGCGCCAAGACGCAGGATAACGTTGCCGGTGGCCACCCAGGATAGCGGCGAGGTAATCACCTCGTCGCCAGGGCCGACGCCAATCAACTGCAGCGCTATTTCCATGCCTGCCGTTGCCGAGCTTAGCACCCGTACTGGCCGGCCTGCACAATAGCGACTCAGGGCCGCTTCGAACTCCTTGACTTTGGGGCCGCTGGTAATCCAGCCCGAGCGCAACACTTCAACGACACCCTGAATGGTGTCTTCATCCAGCAATGGACGGGTAAACGGCAAGAAATCCATGTTTAGCTCTTCGCAACCAGATAAACACCCACCATGATGATGGCAATGCCACCCAGGCGCATGGCCGACAATGACTCATCAAATAACCACCACGCTGCAAGGGCATTGACGACATAGCCGATCGACAGCATCGGGTAGGCCATACTGACCTGGACGCGCGACAGCGCCATGATCCACACCACCACACTGATGACATAGCAGCTGAGGCCACCGAAAATATAGGGATTGGTCGCCAGCTTCCACCCAACCGGCAAG
The DNA here is from genome assembly GCA_964495595.1 of uncultured Burkholderiales bacterium. Classification (GTDB taxonomy): domain Bacteria; phylum Pseudomonadota; class Gammaproteobacteria; order Burkholderiales; family SCOH01; genus CALMFQ01. The sequence goes on from CAZBWH010000071.1 coordinate 9,285, forward strand.
ATATTGGCAAGCTGGAAGTCGAACTGCCCCACACGGTTAGTGCCGGCCTTTAGCAGTAGTTGCGCACAGGCATTCAGCAAAACGCCACCTAGAATCAATAAAAATTCTATCCACCTCATGGCTTGGCAACCACCACGCGCCGGCTGTCGCGGGCCACCACACGCATCCGAATGAAATCCTGTTTCACGAAATCGTCGAAATCTTCGCGCCGGATCAATGCCAGTGCGGCCCGATCAGCGATCCACTGTTGCCGGAACTGAGCCAGCGTGGCGATAGATTTTGATGGTTCGGCCTTGATGCCCAATTCCAGCTCGTCAGTATAGGCAACCAGAGTCAGCGGTCGCTGCAGATAAAACGGCAAGGTCTGGTCATACATCTTGATGGAGTAAAAAGGCATGCCTGGCTGCAGTATTGGCTTGATCGCCTGGGCGAGATAGTAGGCCGAATTGGAGCGTGCCAACTCATTGTGGCCGCAAATCGCGAGGGTCACTGCTACGGCCGATGTTCCCGATGCGGCAACAATGGCCATCAATCGATCATGCCGGGCAAACCACCAGGCAAGAGCGAATCCGGCAACGCCTATTGCTCCCGCTGCACGTATCCAGTTGGCGTAGGCTGCAATCATCTCATGGGGCGTGTTGTCGCTACCCAGATGTCGAACCTCTGGCAGCACTAAGACACACAGCAGTACACCACAGGCCAGCGCGGTCAGTGCACGGAAATGGATCGCCAGCTGATGCTGGTTGGTCTGTACCAACCGTCTGGCAATCAGGATGGCCAAAGCAGGAAAGACCGGCAGGATATATGCCGGTAATTTTGACTGCGACACACTGAAAAAAAACAAAACGAAAATAGCCCAGATCGACAACAGCAGCGCGGGGCGGAATTCCTCTCCCGTTACACGACGAAGGCCAGCCAGCCACGACTGCGCCAACCAGCCAAGCCAAGGGCTGATGCCTATCGCAAGGATAGGGCCGAAATACCACCAGGGAGCGGATCGCCGGTGACCATCGGCTGCAAATCGGTCGAAATGCTCATGAATGAAGAAGAAATGCAGGAATTCATCATTGCGCTGGCTGACCAGAACGAACCATGGAGTGGTCAGCAGCAAGAACAGCAGCAATCCCATTGACCACTGCATGCGACCCAGCAACCACCATTGTCGGGTCAACAGCATATAGAGCATCAGTGTGGCTCCCGGCAATACCAGCCCGATCAGGCCTTTGGACAGTACAGCGCCGGCCATGGCCGCCCAGGTAAAAAACATCCAGTTTCGTGTCCGGAGGGCAGGGGTGCCGTCCCGGTGTGCGAGCAGAAATCCGGCTAGCGCAGCGGTCAGAAAGCATGTCACCCCCATGTCCAGCGTGCTGATATGGCCGAGTGCGAAATAGTAACAACTACCCCCTAGAACAACTGCCGTCGTGATCCCGGTTTCCCTGCCGTAAATCCGGGTTGCGGTGAAGGCGGCCAGCAGGATGCCTGCGAAGCCGGTCAGCGCTGTCCACAAGCGGGTGGTCCATTCGTCAACGCCGAACAGGCGAAAGGCTGCAGCGGTCGCCCAGTATTGAAGTGGGGGTTTTTCGAAGTATTTCAGGTCGTTGAGCCGCGGAGTCACCCAGTCGCCAGTGGCGGCCATTTCCCGGGCTATTTCGCCATAACGTCCCTCGTCCGGCTTCACCAGCTTGCGGTAATCGAGCTGAATGAACCAGAGAATGGAAAACAGGGCGAATATCAGCAGCAGATAACGTGGAAGGGGCGCAAAGATTCGGTTGATCACAACAACCTACCGGCTGGTTTGATGTAAAACAGCGGCAGAGTATAGCACTTTCAGCCTTAAGGACGGCTTACGGATTACCGGCGGACCGGCACGGGATGGCTGCCGCGAAGCAGGGCAAACAAAGCGCCAGAGCCACCGTCCACATTGGGCGCCTGGCAGAATGCGAGCACTTCGTCGCGTTGCAACAGCCATCCGCCTACCCTGCCACGCAGTACAGGCTGCCGGTTTCTTGACCCTAGCCCTTTGCCGTGAATAATCCGTATGCAACGGATGTGCTGCTTGCGGCAAGCCAGCAGGAATTCCGCCACTGCGTGGCGAGCCTGATCGACGTTACAACCATGCAGATCCAGCTCGGCCTGAATGACCCAGTGGCCCTTGCGAAGCTTTTTCAGTGCATCCTGGCGAACGCCATCGCGCAGGAAAACGATCTCGGTGCCCATGTCAGGCCCGTGATCCCATGGATTCCAGTCGCTCATTGAATCGATCAGTACCTGCTGCTCGTCAAGCATGTGCTGTAGCAGCAAGGGTGGGGGGGATGGACGCAAGAGCGAATGCCTGCCGGTGCTACGTAATGGTATGACTCCTCGCATTTCGCGCTTGAACAGTGCCCGGTCATCAGGCCGGGCAGGCACCACAACAGCCGAGCGGTGTCGCACCGGCTGCTGCAACTGCTTGCGCAAGGCCTTGAGCCGGCTCAGCGCATCGTCTTTCATGTGAGGCTTAACGAGGGAGCGAGTCCAGATAGCGCTCGGCATCCAGCGCTGCCATGCAGCCCGTGCCGGCGCTGGTTACCGCCTGCCGGTAAATGTGATCCTGCACATCGCCCGCAGCGAATACCCCCTGGATGCTGGTAGCCGTCGCATTGCCGGTACGCCCACCCTGGGTAACGATGTAGCCCCCCTCCATTTCCAGTTGTCCGGCAAATATATCGGTGTTCGGCTTGTGGCCGATGGCGATGAAGCATCCGGTCAGGTCCAGATTGCGGGTGCTGCCATCTTGGGTGGATTTGATCCGCACGCCAGTGACGCCACTGGAATCGCCCAGGACTTCGTCGAGGGTGTGATTGGTTTCCAGCGTAATCTTGCCCGCAGCCACCTTTTCCATCAGTTGGTCAATCATGATTTTTTCAGCGCGGAATGTGTCGCGACGGTGGATCAATGACACATGGTTGGCGATATTGGCCAGATACAGCGCTTCCTCGACCGCCGTATTGCCCCCTCCCACCACGCAGACTTTCTGGTTACGGTAAAAAAAGCCATCGCAGGTTGCGCATCCTGATACCCCGCGCCCCTGGAATTCGGCTTCAGAAGGCAGGCCAAGGTATTGCGCAGACGCTCCGGTGGCAATGATCAGTGCGTCGCAGGTGTAGGTTCCGTTGTCGCCAATCAGGGTGACGGGCTTGTCTTGCAGCCTGGCAGTATGGATGGTGTCGAAAATGATTTCGGTCTTGAATCGTTCGGCGTGCTTAAGGAAACGGGTCATCAATTCAGGCCCCATGACTCCGTCCGCGTCGGCTGGCCAGTTATCGACTTCGGTAGTAGTCATCAGTTGCCCCCCTTGGGCCAGCCCGGTAATCAACACGGGTTGAAGGTTGGCTCGGGCGGCATAAACCGCGGCAGTGTAGCCGGCCGGACCGGATCCAAGGATCAGCAGGCGGGCATGTTTGGTTGTGGTCATGTATTCATCACTCAGGAGAGGGTAAACAAGAGCAGGGGTATCAAGCCTCTGTCACGAAATGCGGCATGTACTGACATACCTGTCGGATTCGGGCGATCGTCGCAAACCGGTTTGAAAACGATAACAGATTGCCCCGATGTGGCTGCTAGCAGCCTCTAGGGCCGACAGTCTGCTGGACATATGGTTGCCAGGCTGCCGGGTTTCAAGCCCTGCCTGGCCGCAAAACATCTTTGGGATCTTTAAGCTGTGCTGTTGTGCTGTTGGCGAACGATGGTCATTGCGGAAGCGACCAGGCTGCCCACGTCAGCCATATTACCAGGCAGGATCAGTGTGTTGCCTTGCTTGGCGACCTGCCCGAATGCCTGAACATACTGTTCGGCTACCTTGAGGTTCACCGCCTCCATGCCGCCGGGCTGGCGTATGGTTTGCGCCACCATGTGGATGGCTTCGGCGGTTGCACGGGCTACCAGCTTGACTGCTTCGGCCTCACCCATTGCCCGGTTGACCGCCGCCTGTTTTTCGCCTTCGGACTGGTTGATTGCAGCCTGCATCTCGCCTTCGGATTTCTGGATTGCCGCTTCACGCTCACCGGTCGCAATATTGATCTGCTCCTGTTTGCGCCCTTCCGAAGCGGCGATCAGGGCGCGCTTTTCACGCTCGGCCGTGATCTGTGCCTGCATGGCGTGCAGGATGTCTCCGGGAGGCGTCAGATCCTTGATTTCGTAACGCAAGACTTTTACCCCCCAGTTGGCGGCAGCCTCGTCCAGTGCAGCCACCACGGTCCGGTTAATCTCGTCGCGTTCTTCGAATGTTTTATCCAGCTCCATCTTGCCGATCACTGAGCGCAGTGTTGTCTGGGCCAACTGGGTGATCGCCAGAATAGGGTCGCTGGAGCCGTAAGAGGCAAGCTTCGGATCGGTGACCTGAAAATACAGGATGCCATCAACCGTCAGCTGGGTGTTGTCCTTGGTAATGCAGATCTGGCTGGGCACATCAAGCGGGATTTCTTTCAGGCTGTGCCGGTAGGCAATCCGGTCGATGAAAGGCAGCACGATATTCAAACCAGGCTGCAGCACTCCATGAAACCGCCCTAGGCGCTCAAGCACCCAGGCGTGTTGCTGCGGAACAACCTACACCGATTTGGCAATGAAGACCACGGCAACGACAAGCAAGACCAGTGCAACTTCCATGATGCTATTTCTCCAGGGAATGATTGGAAAGCAACAAGAGATTTCCCTTGATGCCGCAGATAAAAAGCGTCTCGGCCTGCTGTGAGCCATCGGTCAACTGTGCATCCCATTCGCTGCCACGGTAACGCACCCTGGCCATGCGCTCGCTAGTCCACTGCAACACGTTGACCGGATTGCCGATATCGAGATTGTCATCGCCGGTAGCCTTGTGCTGTGCCTTGCGCCGGTGCTGCAGGATCAGTACCCCGGCCAGACTGAACAGAGAAGCCGCGAGCAGTTGCCAGTGTACAGCTGCGCCGAGCCAGGCCAGCAGTCCGGCCAGTGTCGCACCCAGCGCCAGCAATAAGAGGTAAAACGTGCCAGTCGCCATCTCGCCAGCCAGCAGCAGGCCAGCCAGTATTGCCCAGGAAATATAACCGGTAACCATCTGTATTCTCCCCGGATTGATCAGTTTGTCAGGATCGCGACCGGTAGTGACGGGAGGGTGCCGGCTCGCTGGCCGGCGCCTTGCGATTGCCGGACAGCGTAATCAGCAGCATCTCATTGGTCTCACGCAGTCGGTTGGACAATATCAGTGCAATGTTACGGATCAGCTTGGGAGCGACCTGCGGAATGCGGGCCAGAGAGCCGCGTTCGAAACGAAGCAGGAGTCCCGATGTCACGGCGCGAACCGTGGCCGAGCGGGGTTGCCGATCGAGGATGGCCAGTTCGCCAAACAAGTCACCGGGCTCCAGCACCGCGAGCACTTGCTGCAAGCCATCCTGCTCACGAATGACCTCCATCAGACCGGAGACAATCACGAACATGGATTGTCCGTATTCCCCTTGTGTGACCACGGCCTCCCCTGGCTCGATATCCCGGCGCAGGCAATTGGCGAGAAATTCGCGGATATCTTCGTCGCTGAGTCCGTCGAACAATTTGACGGAATGGGCGAGCTTTTTTACTAGACTGTCGTTATGCATGTTTCGCCTCTCGAAAGCTCATTCTAGCCGGTCATGACTCCGCTCTCCATGTTGAATCCATCTCCAGGATCACTGATCGCCCTTGCCGATCTCTGGACCGCCGATGCGATGGCCTTTCTTGCGGCAACGGCGCTGGCGATCACGGCAACGGTCGTGCTGCAGCCTGCCGAGCGCGCCAGAGTGTGGCGAACAACCGGCTTCCTGCTGATCTGCCTGACCCTGCTGTTACTGACCGCTTGGCTTGAGCATGTCGGAATGCGCCAGATCATGCGAATCGTGCACGAGGCATCGACCATCTGCGTCGGCCTGGCACTGATCCGGCTCTGGGGCGTGGTAGTGTTCGGGCTGGTATTGCCCCAGCTCCGGTTCAACCCTCCAGAGATCATGGAGGACGTAGTGGTGTTTGTCGGCTACATCGCCTGGGGGTTGGTACGGTTGCGTTTTGCCGGGCTGGACCTCAGCCAGATCGTAACCACATCGGCAGTGATTACTGCGGTGATTGCTTTTTCGATGCAGGATACGCTGGGCAATGTGCTCAGTGGCTTGGCGCTGCAAATGGGTGATGCGCTTGCCCTGGGCGACTGGGTCAGGATCGGCGCTACCAGCGGGCAGGTGGTTGGTGTTCGTTGGCGATCTACCGCGATCGAAACCCGGAACGGAGAGATCGTGGTTATCCCGAACAGTGTGCTGATGAAAAACGAATTCACCTTGATCGGCAAGCGGGGAGATCGCGCTGTGCCGCAGCGCCGCTGGGTCTGGTTTTTCATCAGCCTGGACACTGCTCCCGGCATGGTGATCGAGACCGTCGAAAAGGCGATCCGCAATACCCGGATACCTGGCGTGGCAGAGGATCGTGCGGCCACATGCGTGTTGATGGATTTCGAGCAGGGCAACGCGAAGTATGCACTGCGCTACTGGCTTGCCGACATTCGCAATGATGATGCGACCGATTCGGCGGTTCGACAGCATGTGTTTGTTGCCCTGACCCGCGCTGGCATCCATATCGCCATGCCGGAATACAATATTTACCTGACCAAGGAAAACGAACGGTATCAGGAGTTGCTCCGCCAGCGGGACCTGCAGCACCGGCTCGATGCACTGGCCAAGGTCGATCTGTTTTCCCGGCTGGACGTTGCCGAGTTGCACACAGTTGCCGAGCGGCTCAGATATGCGCCATTCGCCGCCGGGGAGGTGATTACCCGGCAAGGCGCAGTTGCCCATTGGCTATACATTCTTACCCGGGGGGATGTCGATATCTGGGATGAACGCCCGGAAGGGCGAACCCTCTTGGGTAACCTGTCTGCCGGCAGCTTTTTCGGGGAAATGGGCTTGCTGACGGGGGCGCCGCGCTCGGCCACGGTGCAGGCAAGAGGAGATGTCGAATGCTATCTGCTCGACAAAGAGTCATTCCATGGTGTGCTGCACGCGCGCCCCGAACTGGCTGAACTGATTGCAGAGGTACTCAGTCAGCGGCAGGCAAGGCCGGTCAGCGATACGCAAGCTGCGGCGTCACAGGGCCCGCCTTCCCGTCAGCCCGAGTTGCTGTCGCGGATCAAACAGTTTTTCGGACTGTCGCACCCGTCCGGCTGATGCCAAGCCCGGCTGCCGGCAACACACCCCCTCCACCCAGAAAAAGGAACATGGTATGCAAATCGAATCCACCCGTTTTGGCCTGATTGATGTCGATCCACAAACCGTTATCGAATTTCCTGTGCCTCTGGCCGGGTTCGAGC
>CAZBWH010000072.1:0-15636 GCA_964495595.1 uncultured Burkholderiales bacterium
CCTTGATGGCATTTACGCGGTTCGACAGTTCCACGGCGATATTCCTTGAAAATCGTTGGGTTGAGGTTGCCCTTTTGGGGCGAGAAAACGACGATTTTAACGGGTTCGTAAAGTTTTTCCCACTTGCAGCCGACATCTTGCCATCGCAGAGTAGAAAACTTGCCGCGAGGGTGGGTTGCCGGCTATGAAGAAAGAACCTCTTCGATTGATTGTATGAATTCGTCTGCCAGATTGAATGATTTTGCGCCTGATGGAGGCCCGCTTGCCTGCCTGCAGTGGTTTCGTCGTCTGCTGGCGGGCTTCGTATTGCTGCTTGTTCTTGCGCCGGTCGGGGGACAGGCTGCGGGGCTGACCCTGGAGCCGCAGGTGTCGCGCTATCCGCTTGGTTCCGCGCTGCGTTATCTGGAGGATCCGGCTGGCAAGCTGGAGATCGGGCAGCTGCGCGATGCAGCGGCGAGCAAAGGCCTTGACTGGCGGCTGAGCCAGGCCGAGGTGCCTAATTTTGGCTACAGTCTGTCGACCTACTGGTTTGTGGTGGATGTGGATCACAGCAAGGTGATGCCCGAGCAGTGGATGCTGGAAATCGCTTATCCCTTGCTGGACTCGGTGAAGGTGTACGTCGAGCAGGAAGGGCGGATCGTTCGGTATCTGCACACCGGGGATGGTGAGCCGTTTGCCAGCCGGCCAGTGGATCATCGCAACTTCCTGTTCCCGCTGTTGCTTGACCAGCCCGGCGTTACCCGCATCTGGATTCGCGTGACGTCAGCAGGCACCATTCAGCTGCCGGCAACGCTTTGGCGCAGTGCGGCCTTCATTGAGCTGGATCAGCGCCACAACATGATGCAGGCCGTCTATCTGGGCATGATGGCGGTGATGCTGCTGTACAACCTGTTTATTCTGATCAGCATCCGCGAGCGGAGCTATGCGTATTACGTGGCCTATGTGTCGATCTTCACCACCACGATGATGACGCTGCAGGGATATTGCTACCAGTTCGTGTGGCCGAATTCGGTCTGGTGGCAAGACAAGAGCATGGCATTTTTTACTGCAGCGTCGGTGACGTGTGTTGCGCTGTTTTCCGAACATTTCCTGTCGCTGCGCCAGCATCAGCCGCGATTGTCGTTGCTGCTGAAAGCGCTGGCCGGGCTGTCGGGCGCCATGACTGCTGCCTCGCTGTTCCTGCCCTATGCGCTGATGATCCGTACCAGTGTGCTAGTGGGGTTGGTGATCGCGCTGGTGTCGTTTGTTGCCGGGGTGTTGGTGGCGATCAAGCGGGAGCGCAGCGGCGCCTATTTCGTTGCGGCCTGGGGCTGTTTTCTGATCGGTATTGCACTGCTGATGCTGAACAAGTACGGCGTACTGCCGCGCACTTTGCTGACCGAATACAGCATTCAGTGGGGGTCGGTGTTTGAAGTGCTGGTGCTGTCTTACGCGCTGGCTGACCGGATCAACAGTGAAAAGCGAGCGCGCTACCAGGCGCAGCAGCGGGCGTTGAACGAGGTGCAGCAGCGGCAGCAGGCCGAATCACGGATGGTTTACCACTCGCTGCACGACCGGCTGACCGGTGTGCCCAACCAGGTGGCGCTGCGACTGGCTGGCGCTGACATGCTGGCGACTGCGCATGATCATGGCCACGCGGCGGCCGTGATCCTGGTGCACCTGAAAAATTTTCATGAAATCAACAATACTCTGGGCCATCAGATTGGTGACGGCCTGTTGCAGATGGTGGTTCAGCGTGTGCAACGGCTGGCCGCAGCCTTACCCGGAGCGCTGGCAGTCGAGCAGGGCGGGCTTGGGCGCGACCACTTTCATTGCGCCAACGTCGAAGGGGTCAGCTACGCGTTGCTGGCCGAAGTCGAGACGGCCGAGGCAGTGTATGCTCATGCCGAGCAGTTGCTGACCGGGTTGCGGGAGCCCTTCCGCTACCTGGACATGTCGCTGGATATCGGTGCCCAGATAGGGATTGCGCTGTATCCGCACCACAGCGACGACTTCGATTCGCTACTGCGTTTTGCCCAGATCGCCATGGAAATGGCACAGGACAGCGAATCGGGCGTTGCCCTTTATTCGTCCAGCCTGAACCGCTACAGCGCCCGGCGCCTGACGTTGATGGGCGATCTGCGTACCGCGCTGGACAACGACCAGCTTGAGTTGTACTTCCAGCCCAAGGTCAATATCCGTACCGGCTATGTGGTGGGGGCAGAGGCTTTGTTGCGTTGGCATCACCCGGCGCACGGGTTTGTGTTGCCGGATCAGTTCATCCCGCTGGCCGAACAGACCGGCCTGATCAAGCCGCTGACACGCTGGGTGCTGGAGCGGGCGGTGGGTGAGCTGGCCGACTGGCATCGGCAGGGCTGGATGCTGGAGATGTCGGTCAATATTTCTGCCCGGAATCTGCGCGAGAGCCAGTTTGGTGACACGCTGGCCGGATTGATCGAACAATACGGTGTCCAGGCACAGTGGCTGACGCTGGAGATGACCGAAACGGCAATGATGGAAGACCGCGACGCCGCGCTGAAAATGCTGAACAGCCTGCGCACGGCAGGCGTCCGGATTGCGGTGGATGATTTTGGTGTCGGGTACTCGTCACTGGCTTACCTGAGCCAGCTACCGATTTCCGAGCTGAAGATCGACAAGAGCTTTATTTTCGATATCGATCGCCAGGGGGGTGACGACGTCATTGTTCGCACCACCATCAACATGGCGCACGATCTGCGCCTGCAGGCCGTGGCCGAAGGGGTGGAGAGCGAAATGGCCTTCAACCGGCTGCGTGCGTTCGGGTGCGATCTGGTGCAGGGCTACCACATTGCCCGGCCGATGCCGCCCAATGGCTTCCGTCAATGGCTGCAAACCAGCGGCTGGCGCATCGAAGGGCCGCCGATGCGCATGGCGGGGTGATGACCGCTTGGCCGATAAGCCTGCGTTAAGCTGGCTGGTGTTTAATCAAGGCTCCTGTAACCCAACTGAGCGATGCTCAAGGAGCCTGACATGAAAACGCCCCTGATTGCCCTGATCCTGACTACTTTTGGCTGCGCCGCCTGGGCCGGCCCGCAGTGTACTGCCGAGCCGAAGGAGAAATGGATTCCCGAAGCGACCATGAAACAGAAACTCGAAGCTGACGGCTACCGGATCAAGAAATTCAAGATCACCCAAGGCAACTGCTACGAAATTTACGGTAGGGACAAACAAGACCGTAAAGTCGAAATCTATTTCAATCCGGTGGATGGCAAGATCGTCAAGCAATCCAGCGATGACTGAGTGATTTGGGGCTGCGGGCGGAGGGGGAGCAAGGGGTCTCTGGCTCGCGGTGGAGAGCGGGGCATGTCGTCACTATGCCGGTTGAAGGCCGGGCACGAGGAGAGCCATGCGTATTCTGCTGGTTGAAGATGATGACCTGCTCGGCGATGGCCTGGAAGCGGGCCTGAAGCAGGCCGGTTACACGGTGGACTGGGTGCGCGACGGCAAGGCGGGCGAGCTGGCCATGTGCAACGAGTGCTACGATGCTGCGATTCTGGATATCAACCTGCCACGCCAGTCCGGGCTGGAGATTCTCAATCACCGGCGCAGCGCGGGCGATCCCACCCCGGTTTTGCTGCTGACCGCCCGCGACACGGTGTGCGACCGCGTGAGCGGGCTGGATAACGGTGCGGATGATTATCTGGTCAAACCCTTTGCCCTGGCCGAACTGTGTGCCCGCCTGCGGGCACTCACCCGCCGCAGTGCCGGCCGCAGCACACCGCTGCTGACCCACGGCGCCCTGCAACTCGACCCGGCCGCCCACCTTGTTTGCCTTGACCGGCAGCCGGTGGCCTTGTCGCCGCGTGAATTCTCGCTGCTGGAAATGCTGTTGACCCACCAGGGCCAGGTATTGTCCCGCGCTCGCCTCGAGTCGGCGCTGTACGGTTGGGGCGACGAGGTGGAGAGCAACTCGGTCGAAGTCCACATTCATCATTTGCGCAAGAAGCTGGGTGCCGGGCTGATCCGCACCGTGCGCGGGGTCGGCTACACCATTGCCGCTCCGGAGCGGGCCACGTGATTGGCCGGATTCGCTCGCTGCGCGGCCGCTTGCTTGCCGTCAGCCTGCTGGTGCTGGGCGGCGGGCTGCTGTTGACGGCGGTGGCCGTGTTCATGAATGCCCACCACGAAATCGACGAGCTGTTCGATGCCCAACTGGCGCAAATGGCCAGAACCGTGGCAGCCAGCGGCGTCTCGCGGCGGTTGGTAAGCGACACCCGCCACCGTCATGATTACGAACGCCAGATCGGCTTTGCTCTGTTTGATGCCCAAGGGGCGCTCCTGCAGCAGAGTGAAGAGGGTTTGATTTCCCGTCTGCCGGAAAAATGCGGCCGGTTTCGCAACCTCTGGCAGGATTGGCAGCACTGGCGGATGTTCTGCTACCGGGATGGCGCCAGCGGCAACACGGTGCTGGCCTGGCAAAGCCACGCTATCCGTAACGAGCTGTCGGGCAAAATTGCCATTTCGCTGGCGGCGCCGTTGCTGATCGTGCTGCCGGTACTGGCGCTACTGATTTGGCTAGCTGGGGGGCGAATCCTGCGGCCGGTGGCTGCGGTGTCAGGCCAGCTGGCTCAGCGCAATGAGCATGATCTGACCCCGGTTGCTGTAGCCGATGCGCCGCAAGAGCTGCAGCCGCTGATCGACACCGCCAATCAGCTGCTGCTGCGCATCCGGCTGGTGCTGGACAACGAGCGCCGGTTTACCGCCGATGCCGCCCATGAGCTGCGCACCCCGCTGGCCGGGGTACGCATTCAGCTGGAAGTGGCCCAAGCCCAGTTGGCCGGCCAGCCCAGCCCGGCACTCGACAAGGCTTTGCTGGCCGTAGACCGCGCCAACGGCCTGGTGGCTGCATTGCTGCAACTGGCCCGGCTGGAGGCATTGCAACAGCTGCAATGGCAGGAGATCGACCCGGCGCAGCTGTGCGAGTCGATCGTCGCCGAGGCGGCCGGGCAGGCGGCCGGCAAGGGAATGGTGCTGCAGATGGATTGCCTGGCGGGCCGCACAGTGCCGGCCGAGCCGGAGCTGCTGGCGGTGGCGTTGCGCAATCTGGTCGACAATGCGCTGAAATATTCGCCGGCAGGAAGCGTGGTACAGGTCGGCTGGGACGGCCGCTGCCTGTTTGTGTGCGACCAGGGGCCGGGCATCGACGCGGCGCAGCGGGAGCATCTGCTGCAGCGTTTTGCCCGTGGCCGCGATGTAACCGCGCCTGGGCACGGCCTTGGGCTGTCGATCGTGATGCGTATCTGCGAGCTGCATCGGGCGCGGCTGGCGCTCGACCCGGTGAGCCCGGCCGGCGGGCTCAGGGCCGCAATCTGCCTGCGCTGAACGCCGGCTTCAGGTGCTGCTGGTCTGGCTGCTGCGGCGTTTCTGCCGGCGTGGGGTTTGCGTGTCGTCGAGCAGCCGCTCGATGCGGCTGAACACTTCGTAGCGCGAAAAGGGTTTTTTCATGAAATCGTCCGCACCGATCCGGTTGGCGTAAAACTGCTCGGTCGCCTGTTCGTTGCCGCTGATCATGATGATCGGGATGTCGGCTGTGGCCGGGTCGCGCCGCATCAGCCGCAGCGCCTCAAAGCCGTTCATTCCCGGCAGGATGATGTCCAGAAAGATGATGTCGGGCTGCTCGGTGCGCGCCATGACCACGCCGGTTTCGGCTTCCAGCGCCTCCAGGGTGACAAAGCCGGCACTGCGCAGCATTCTGCCCAGTGCTGCCACGATGGTGGCCGAATCGTCGATGATCAGCGCCCGCGTCCCTTTGCGCGCATCCAGCCGATCCCGCGAGCGGCGCTCTGGCGGCTGCTGGGCGTCGTCGATATCGGCTGTTGTTGCCGCAGGCTCCGGTTCGGCGGCCGTCTGTGTGCCGCTTGCAGGCTTGCCCAGCAATGAACGGAGTCGGTCAAACAATCCCATTGCGATCCTTTCCTCTGACGCCGGCAGCCGGGCTGCTGTCCGGATATCAATGCAGTTCGAATCCATTAATCATAGTCGGCTAAAATGGCTTTTTTGCCTTTCTGCGAGTGCGGCCATGGTGGTCACTTTTCCCGATAGCCCGTACCAGTTGCATCAGCCATTTCTGCCTGCCGGCGATCAGCCGACTGCCATCAAAACGCTGGTCAACGGCATCAACGACGGGCTGATGTACCAGACCCTGCTCGGTGTGACCGGCTCGGGCAAAACCTACACCATGGCCAACGTGATTGCCCGCACGGGCCGGCCGGCGATCATCATGGCGCCGAACAAGACGCTGGCGGCGCAGCTGTATGCCGAGATGCGCGAGTTTTTTCCCGGCAACGCGGTCGAGTATTTCGTTTCGTATTACGACTACTACCAGCCCGAGGCCTACGTTCCCAGCCGCGACCTGTTCATCGAGAAGGATTCGAGCATCAACGAGCACATCGAACAGATGCGCCTGTCGGCCACCAAGGCGCTGCTGGAGCGGCCCGATGTCATCATTGTGGCCACCGTGTCGGCGATTTACGGCATTGGCGACCCCAGCGACTACCACCAGATGATCCTGCACCTGGCCGAGGGCGAGAAAAAGGCGCAGCGCGACATCATCACCCGCCTGACCACGATGCAGTACGAGCGCAACGAAACCGAATTCAAGCGTGGCGTATTTCGCGTCAAGGGCGACGTGATCGACGTATTCCCGGCCGAGCATGCCGAGCTGGCGCTGCGCATCTCGCTGTTTGACGACGAGGTCGAATCGCTGGCACTGTTTGATCCGCTCACCGGCCACGTCAAGCAACGGGTCGGCCGGTTTACCGTATTCCCGTCCAGCCACTACGTCACCCCCCGCGCCACCGTGCTGCGCGCAATCGAAACCATCAAGGCCGAGCTGACCGAGCGCCTGGCGTATTACCACCAGGAAATGAAGCTGGTCGAGGCCCAGCGGCTGGAGCAGCGCACCCGCTTTGATCTGGAAATGCTCAACGAAATGGGCTTTTGCAAGGGCATTGAGAACTACTCACGCCATTTCTCCGGCCATGCTCCGGGTGAGCCGCCGCCCACGCTGATCGACTACCTGCCGCGCAACAGCCTGATGATCATCGACGAATCGCACGTCACCGTGCCGCAGGTGGGCGGCATGTACAAAGGCGACCGGGCGCGCAAGGAAAATCTGGTGATGTACGGCTTTCGCCTGCCCAGTGCGATGGACAACCGGCCGCTGCGTTTTGAGGAATTTGAAAAGCTGCTGCCGCAGACCATCTTCGTCTCCGCCACCCCGGCCGACTACGAGGCCACTCACCAGGCGCAGGTTGCCGAGCAGGTGGTACGGCCAACCGGGCTGGTCGACCCGCAAATCGCCATTCGTCCGGTGGCCACCCAGGTGGACGACTTGCTGTCGGAAATCAGCGAACGGGTGAAAGCTGGCGAGCGGGTGCTGGTTACCACCCTGACCAAGCGCATGGCAGAAGACCTGACCGACTATTACACCGAACACGGCGTCAAGGTACGCTACCTGCACTCCGACATCGACACCGTCGAGCGGGTGGAAATCATCCGCGACCTGCGGCTGGGCGAATTCGACGTCCTGGTCGGCATCAACCTGCTGCGCGAAGGGCTGGATATTCCCGAAGTATCGCTGGTCGCGATTCTCGACGCCGACAAGGAAGGCTTCCTGCGCAGCGAGCGCAGCCTGATCCAGACCATCGGCCGCGCCGCTCGCCATTTGCACGGCACCGCCATTTTGTACGCCGACAAAATCACCAACTCGATGCGCCGCGCCATCGACGAAACCGAACGCCGCCGCGCCAAACAGATCGCCTTCAACACCGAACACGGCATTACGCCGAAAGGCGTCAGCAAGCGGATCAAGGACATCATCGACGGCGTTTACAACGTAGAAGAAGCGCAGCACAAGCTCAAGGCCGCCGAGCGCCAGAGCGGCTACCAGGCGCTGGGCGAAAAGGAACTGGCCCGCGAAATCAAACGGGTGGAGAAAGAAATGCTCGCCGCAGCACGCAACCTCGAATTCGAACAAGCTGCCGACCTGCGCGACCAGCTCAAACTACTCAAAGAGCTGCTGTTCGGCGTGGACGAAAGCGGCCACGCCTGAGCGCAGAACCTCACCGCCGTTCCACCCTTGACGGGAGATGTCCGATCGCCGCGCTGGCATTGGCTTGCAGGCTGGCCTGCAGGCCTCATCCGTATTGGCTTGCAGCCCGATTGATCGACGAACCCCCTCCGCCGTTGCCCTTTCCCCCTTGACCGGGGAGGGGCCTGGATGCTGCGCTGGTGTTGGCTTGCAGGCCGGCCTAGCGGGCGCTCAGTGAGACGGTATCGGTTGAATAGGCGATGGTGTCGCCGCCGGAGGTTTTGGCGTTGATGACTACGCTCAGCTCGGCGCTGGTGGGGGTGCAGGTGGTGGTGGTGACGCCGGTGGCGCTGTCGGTGGAGGTGGTCGAGGCGGGGCTGAATACCCGGATCGGGAAAACCGTTGCGCCATTCAGCCGCTGGTTGGCCGGCGGGGCGGCATTGGGCACTTTGAAGGTGGAGGGGTCGCTCAGGGTGAAGTCGCCGGCGCCAGGGCCGGAGAGCTTGAAGGTGACTTCGGTTTCCACCGGCAGGATGTTGCCGCGCCGGTCGCGCAGGTAGATGCCCAGCGCGGTGCTGCTGTCACAACCCAGCGCAATGCGGGTGCTGCTCAGGGCAGGGTAGCCGCTGGTCAGTTCGACAAAGTCGTGCTGCGGGGCACTGTGGGCGTCGGCCAGAACCAGGGTGATCATCCCGTAGGCATGGGTGAAGCGGCGGGTGCTGCAGCCGCTGAAGCTGCTCGCGCAAAGGGTGCCGTTGTAGGCGCCGTCCGGGCCGTCGTACACGCTATTGCTGTTGAAGTCGATCGGGATGTCGGTGCCGGCGGTGTAGCTGCGGTCTTCGTTCACGTCGACGTAGGCTTCGCCAATGTCGCTGGATGCGCCGTTGATGTCGACCATTTCGGTGCTGGCATCGACGGCGTTATTGCCGTTGCGGTCGATGAAGGTTTCTTCGCCGACGGCGTAGGCGGTGATCTGCACGCGGCCGTTGGCGGGGCGCGGCTGCTGGCTGTAATAGTTGAGCGTGCAGGTGCTGTTGACCGTCTTGCATTCGCCGGTGGTGCCGGTGCCAATGCGTCCGGCGTTGGTCACTACGGTGACGGCGGTGCCATCCGGTACCGGGTTGTTGAAATGGTCGGCCAGGCTGATGGTGATCGGGTCGGCGACATTGTCGATCGCCCAGCCGTCCAGGTTGAACACTTCGGCCGATACACTCACGCTGTCCTGATCGGGAAAGCCGGAGCTGATCGACAGTCCGCTCGACTGGGTGGTGAGCCCGGCGCTGACGTCGCTGGCGACTACGCGCACCGGGGTGGGCAGGCTGCCCGATTGTACGGTCACGCGGGCTTCCCCGGCCGAGTTGGTAATCGCGCTGCTGGTGGTTAGCTGGTTGTCGAAACGAATGCCGCCGGTGGTGGTGCTCAGGCTGAATTGCAGGGTGCGGCCGGCCACGCCGATGCCTTGCGCGTCGACCAGCTTGAAGGTGACTTGCGCCAGCTCGGGCCGGATCTGGGTGCCGTAGCCTTTGAGGGTGATCACGCCGTCGGCCGGGGTCACGGTTGAATACTGCAGCGAGGTGGCGGCCGGTGCCTGGACGGCTAGCGAGGCCTGCTTGCTGCTGGCGCCGTTGTTGATCGAGGCGGTAATCAGATCGCTGCCGGCGCAGCCCTTGTCGGTGTAGGTAGCGCTGGCGACACCGTTGACCGAGCTGACGCTGGCGTTGATTCCCGCCTTGCCGCTCAGACTGCAGGCGGAGGAAAAGCTCACGGCCATTGGCGATGTGCTGGCAACGCCGTTGACCAGTACCGGCACGCTGATGCTGGTGGTGGCGTAGGCCGAAATGCTGCTGCTGCCCAGCGTGATCTCGCCCAGCGCAACGTTGACGCTGCCCAGCTGGAAACCCTGGCTCTGGCTGAGGTCGGTCTGTCCTTCCTTGTAGCTGGCTGACACATAGCCGGCGCCATTTGCGTTGAGATCCGCTGCGTTCAGTTGCACGGTAGCGGTGCCGGTGCTGTCGGTCAACGCCGCGCCACTGGCCGGGGTGAGTGTAGCCAGTGTCGCATCCACCGAGAATTTCACCACCCGGCCAGCCAGCGGCACGCCTGCCGCGTCCAGCAAGACCGCCTTGACCGCCACCGCTTGCCCCAGCGTCACCGTGCGGCTGTTCATGCCCAGTGTCAGCGTGCTGCTGGCCGTGGTCGTGCCGGTGCTGCCTGATCCGCTGCTGGTGTCCTTGTTGTTCGGGTTGGGATCCGGGCCATTGCCGCCTCCACAGGCCGACAGCGCCAGGCAGGCCGAAACGGAAAGCAAGAGCAGGGGAATGCGCCGCAGCGCCAGTTGGGGTCGGGTCATCTTCATGGTTTCGACAATCAATCCAGATGCCATTTTAGGCGCTGTTGCCGCAAGTTTCACTGCCGCCGCGCCCTGGCGGCTGGCAGGGCTTGGTTGCAGGTGGTATATGCGCGGATCGGTATGCCGTGAAGTCATCTATAAACCAGATCATGCCCGACGCCGATATCGCCCGCGCCCCTGTGCCGTATCTGACCCGCAACCGCCTGCGAATCCGCCGCTGGCTGATGGCGCTGTGTTTTTATCTGATCGGCCTGCCGTTTGCCGTGTATGGCTGGTTACATGGCCAGCTGGACGCGCTGTCGCTGCAGCTGGCCGGTACGGTGGCGGCGCTGGCCAACATCCTGGTGTTTTGCTTGCTGATCTCCGGGCGCAACGAGCGCTTGCGCGACCCTTCGCTGACCGCGCTGCAGATTGTCTGCGCGATGACCTGTAGCCTGATCCTGGTAGCCGGCGCCAGCGACGTACTCCGGCCGACAATGGCGATTGGCGTCGTCGCGCCTTTGCTGTTCGGCGTATTCCAGCTCGATCTGCGCGGTTTTGTCCGGCTGGCGCTGTACGGATTTGTGGGCCAGGGGCTGGCGCTGCTGGTGGTGGCGCTGACCCGCGGCATGGCGCAGCCGGTTGTCGACCTGACGCATCTGGCGGGGCAGGGGTTGTTGCTGGTCGTCTTCGTCGCCATTTGCGGCGAAATGCTGCGCATGCGGGCACGCCAGCAGCGGCTGATGCAGCAATTGCAGGAGTCGGCCGACCGCGATGCGCTGACCGGCCTGTGGAACCGGCGCTGGCTAACCAGCCAGCTACCGCTGCAACTGGAGCTGGCGCGGCGCCACCAGCGGCCGTTTTCCGCCTGCATGATCGACCTGGATCATTTCAAGCGGATCAACGACCGGTATGGCCACCAGGCCGGCGACAGTGCCTTGCAGTGCCAGGCCGCCGCAGTCGGCCACCTGTTGCGCCAGAGCGATGCGCTGGTGCGGTGCGGCGGCGAAGAATTCCTGTTGTTGTTGCCCGAAACGGATCAGCATGGCGCCGCAGAATTGGCGCAACGGATTTGCCGTGCCCTGGCTGCCAATCCGGTCGATCTGGGCGACGGTCGCCAGATTCACGTCACGGTATCCATTGGCACCGCAACCCTGCAGCCCGGCGACACGGCAGATCAATTGCTGGCCAGGGCCGATGAGGCGCTGTATGCCGCCAAGCAGCGGGGGCGTAATCAGGTGGTGCAAGCGAGCTGAAAAAAAACGGCGATCCGCAGCAGGTAACGGGGTCACAGCAGGTTATGGGGCCCCCGTTACTGGTTCACAATTGACATCCTGCTGCTCGGTTTTCAATCTATAGTGCTTGAGGCGAAGCCTGTCGCGCCGCCCATCCGGCAGACACGGCGCCGGAGCTCCGCTTGGTTGTGTATTTTCTGGTATGGGCGATTCCATCTGATTGAAAATCAATGGGAAATAGTGGAGATGTGCTTAGGTATGCACAGATCGAGCCCAACGTCACAACTTTCGGAAACTTCGAGGCGCAGTACAGAACCAAAGGCGATTTGTCCATGACTGTATTTTCAGGGCGCGGCGGAGAGATCAGCCTTGCTGTATCAAGTGGGCGCATCGGAAAAACGACCGCTTTTCTGAAGCTTGCTGATACCGAACAAATACGCACCCTTCTCGGTGAAGCAAAGAAAGCAATCGCGGCAGCAAAGCTTGGTGGAAAATAGTTGGCGGCTAACCTTTCAGTCAACTGGACAGCCCAACGCTGCGCTTTGGGTTCCCTCCGCTGCTGCGCAGCTCTGGCTGCCAGTTACTTCCAACGTTATGCCCTTCATGCCAGCACGCAACGCAGGTGCCGATAAGTTGTTTGTTCACGAATGCGTTGCTTCCTGCGTATGAATCGGCTGCGCTACCAGCTTGACCCCCAGTGCTGCGCAAACCCGGCTGATGGTGTCGAAGCGGGGATTTGCGTTGGGACGCAGTGCTTTGTACAGCGCCTCGCGCGTAATGCCAGAGGCTTTGGCGATATCGGTCATGCCGCGAGCCCGGGCAACAGTGCCCAGTGCATCGGCCAAAGCGGCCGGGTCGTTTTCTTCCAGCACAATAGTCAGGTATTCCGCAATGGCTCGCTCGTCGGGCAGGTGTTCGGCCATATCGAAGGCGGGCAGTTCCGACAGTTTGATGATTTTACTGCTCATGATTCAATCTCCTAGAGTAGCTGCCAAGGCAATGGCCCGGGCTATGTCGGCGGGCTGCGAGGATTTGTCGCCCCCGCCCAGCATCACGATCACAACGTCACCCCGCTGCACATAGTACATACGCCAGCCGGGGCCAAAAAACTCGCGCATTTCCCATACACCTTCACCCACCGCCTTGATATCGCCCAGGTGGCCATGCTGGGCTTTTTCCAGACGGCGAGCCAAGCGGCGCCGAGTCATGCCATCCTTGATGTCGCTCAGCCAGGTGGCGAATTCGGGGAGTTGATAGACCGTATACATGATTCGATTGTAATCGAACGATTACAGTTGCGCGAGGCAATCTGCATGCAACTGCGGGGGCACAACTCCGGGGTCTTGCTCTGCAATAAATGTGTTGGTGCAAGGCCTGATTTCACTATTGCCGTGCGACTCCGATGTCGCTCGCTTCACTCGCCGTTTACGGCACAACCCGCACCGCCCTGCAGCCCACTCTGCCATTGCCTTGCAGTCAGCCGTAGCCCGGATGCAGCCGTCAGGCGGAATCCGGGAGCTGCGCCAAATCGAAGCGCCGAAACAAACAGGCGGTCATTCAGGCCGCCCGTTTGAAACCCGGATTCCGCCATGCGGCTGCATCCGGGCTACGCTTGCTGACTGGTGGCTGACACTTCCAGTCTGGCACGTCGATGCCGTGTCAGGAGGGAGGAGTCCATTCCATTGCCCTACGTTGGTGATGCGGGTTACGGCCTTACGTCGGGGATGCGGGTTACGGCCTTATTTTCAGGTCCCGGTAGTCAAGTGCGCGACGGGTTAAAACATCATAGGGCCGGATCAATAACATCCACCAATTATGTCGCCGGGAAAAGCGGGGGGATTCCCGGTTTGCACAGGCACGGCAAATTCAACAGGTTTGCTGGTTTTGGGAATGGTAAATGCGAAAACGAAGCCTAGGTTCCCCTCAACCCCCACCCCACGGGCCGTGCATTTCAATGGAGTGACGACCAGTTTGCTTTCATGCTCCACAATTTCCTTGATCCCTACGCGCCAATGATCGCCAATCTGTGGGTCTTGAAACAGCACCACTGACGACTTTGAATAGTCCACTTTCCATTCGCGAAGCGTTGCGCCGGAAATCGGCACTTGCGCAGAGGACAGCAGCTGTTCTATTTCGATATCCGATTGCCCAACGCCAATAAGTTGGACGCACAGTTGTGATGGGCAGGCGTCTGGAGCGAGCCTGGACTGAGCGATCAAATCGTAATCAAACAAATCATCTGGATTACGTCTTTCACCCAACACCCTGCCAAACGCCACCTTTCGTGGAAAGGTGGCGGCCGATGAGTGCGTCGAGTCTATTGGCGGGGCAGACGTTTGTTCATTGTCTTCCCCTGCGTCGCTCATACATCCCGCAATGGCCAAAGTGATACAAACGGCAAACAAACGTATCTGGCTGGATAGAGTCATTTTCGTGTCTCCTAGAATCCCAGGTTTTCAACCTGCAGAAGGTGCATGCTGTATCCGAAATATGTTCGATTCAAGTTCCTGCGGGCTTTGACAATAGCCTGCTCCACTTGTGCAGGACTGGGAAGATAACCGCGCTCTCTTTTGTATTTCTGGGCGACAAGTAGAGCCGCCCCGGCGACATGTGGTGCAGCCATGGACGAACCAGTCTGCTGGAAATAATAATGTTGGCCCGGATACAAATTACTTGAGGATGGATGCAGAGGGATACCAGCTCCCCACACATCCGCCGGAGGGCCATAAGTATTGCCCAGAACAGTCCCTGGATACGCGCCTGTGCTCTGTACGGATTGTCCTGGCGCCCATATTTCAACACACGGCCCATGGGAAGCATATTTATCTTCGCTCGGGAGTTGCATTGGCGATTCTTCATGAGCTATTGCTCCTACGGCCATTGCCCCCAATGTTGATGCGCCAATCGATGCCGGATAAATATGGCAGGTATCATATTGGCTGTTGCCAGCAGCAAAACTGAAAAACACTCCTTTGTTCACTGCAGCCTTGACTGCGCTTGTTAATGCTGCGCGACCATTCGCATCTATATAGGTGTACCGATCATTTCCTGAGTTGTTGAAATCCTGCCATAGAATACTTATGTTGGCCACAGCACCAATTCTATTAACATTTCCACCATCCGCTTCCGACCTAGCGGCGACCCAGTTGATCGCCCCTATTACGCTGGAGGTATAAACCAATCCTGTATACGGAAAAGTAGGAGTTCCGCCGTTTGTACAGTAATTTATTACTCTGACCGAAACCAATTGTGCGTCTGGAGCAACTCCTTCTACCCCGACAGGCGCTCCGTTTTGCCGTTTGGCTCCAATGATGCCTGCTACATGTGTGCCATGTGAATCGCAGACCGGCTGATAGCTGTAAGTTGAGCCGGAACCATCACCATTTGCTCCATTAATGCAAGAGCCTCCTACATTGGAATGGCAATCGAACGAAATATGATCCATTTGCCATGTGAAGTTCAGGTCATCATGGGGTTGAATGCCAGCATCGATAACATATCCTTTGACTGGATAACCGCCAGATGTGCGATATGATGGGCTACCTGCGGCAGGATTTGTATCACTAAGATACCGAATTGCTCCAATCGCATACAGGTTCCACCCATAGGTGTAAGTGTAGCCGTATCCAAAACCAGGGCGGTTATACCACGGGGCGGGATCTGCAGCCGGTATCCCAGTTGCATCTGGAAATACCGATAGCACCCGAGGATCATTTTGAAGATCAGAGATTTGGGCATCATCCAAATCTGCGGAAAATCCATGTGTCACATGCCCAAACGCCAGATTGGCTTTCGCGCTGAACCGTATTTCTAGATCACGTATTAGATGTGCGGTCTTAATGTTAACGGCTTTCCACATGCGTGGATTACTATTAACTCGTTGCTCGCCAAAGATGGATTCTACACTGCTACCTATATGTGCCGATTGGCGCGTAACGGCATCGTCTTTGAGTATCACAACCATTTTCCTGATTATGTTCCTACCTCAGCCACACTCAGCAAAGTCTTTCTAGAACAAGGCT
>CAZBWH010000073.1:0-14999 GCA_964495595.1 uncultured Burkholderiales bacterium
GCTTTCCTCTATCACCAGCAGCGCGACCCGCGAGCCCTGGCGCTGGCCGAACAGGCTTTGTCATTGCAGCCCGAGCTGCCGGCGGTGCAGGACACGATTGCCATGATCTTGCTGGATACGGGGCAGGCGCCGCGTGCGCTGGCCTTGCTGGAGAAGGCGGCGAAAGCTGCCCCCGGCCAGCCGGATATCCAGCTCCATTTGGCTCAGGCGCTGGCTCGCAATGCCCAGAAGCAGCGGGCCCAGGCCGTGCTGCAGGCCCTTTCGCCGGACATGCGGCGCCGGCTGGACCAGACTGAACTCAACCAGCTCGAATCACAACTCAAGTGAGATCCTGATGCCCGCTTGCCTTTTTTCAAATCGCCGGGTAGTGCGCCGTGCCGTGCTGACCGTGTTGCTGCTTGCCGGAGCAGGCACGGGATGCGCCGATCGCGTGGCGCCCGAGCAGCAGCTTGCCCAAGCCAGGCTGGCCAGGCAATCGGGGCAGCCAAAAACCGCCATCATCCTGCTCAAGAACGTGCTGGAGGCGCAGCCTGGCAATACCGATGCCCGGCTGATGCTGGGCGAACTGTATCTGGACAGCGGCACACCCGAGCTGGCTGAAATCGAGTTGCAGAAGGCTCTTGCTGGCAAAGGGGATCGCAAGCGGGTTTACTTCGCCTGGGCCAGGGCCCTGCTGGCGTCGGGTGCCTACGATAAGCTGCAGGCGCTCACCCCTGCACAGGAGCCGACATTGGCCGATCATCCCGATTGGTTGGCCATCAAGGCGGAAGGTTTGGCCAGCAGCGGCAAGCTGGCGCAAGCCAGGGCAGCGTATTCATCGATTATCGGCAGGCAGGCCGACCACCTGCCGGCCTTGTTGGGGCTGGCGAAGCTTGCCATCGTTGCCAGGGAGTTTGAGGTTGCCAGTGCTCAGCTCGATGAGCTGCTGAAGAAATGGCCGGATCAACCTGATGTATTGCAGGCTCGGGCCGAGGTGTTGCGGCATCAGGGTAAAGCCGCCGAGGCGGAACCGTATTTCACCCGCGCACTGCAGGCCGATCCGAAGCGGATTGAAGTGATTGCGACCCTGGCGGTGATGGCGGTGGAACGCAACGATCCGGCCGGCTGCCAGCGTTTGCTGGCTGACATCCGTCGCGTCAGCCCGGGGCATCCACTCGAACACTATGTTTCGGCCATGCTGGCCAATCACCAGAAGCAGTATGACCGTGCGTGGGAACTGATCCAGAAGCCATTACAGACCCATTTCCGCCATCCGGGCGTACGTACCCTGGCTGGCGTGATTGCCCTGCAAAAAGGCATGTACCAGCAGGCCGAGACGCTGCTGGCATCAGTGCTGGAGGGCAATCCCCACAGTGGCCGGGTGAGGCTGTTGCTGGCCAGCGCGCTGCTTGGCAGTGCGCAGCCAGACCGGGCCCTGGACGTGCTGGCGCCGGCATTGCAGGCCGGAGCGCCGGTGCCGGAGCTGTATCTGCTGGCCGGCGAGGCCGCCATGCAGGCGCAGGACTATCGTTCAGCCGCCAGCCACCTGGCCCGTGCAGTCGAGCTCAATCCGCGCAGCACCCCCACCCGTACGCGGCTGGCGTTCAGCCGGATTGCTGCTGGCGACGTCGGCAAAGGGATCGAGGAATTGCGCCGCATGGCCAGCGAAGACAAGCAAGGCATTGCTGCCGAGCTTGCCATTGCTTCGGTGCTGGCGGAGAAGAGGCAGTTCGGCGAGGCCATGCAGGCGCTGGATGATGCAGCAGGAAAACAGCCGCAGTCGGCGTCCCTGGGGCAAATGCGTGCTGCCATCCATCTCGCGCAGGGAGAGCCGGCCAAGGCGCGCAGCGAGCTGGAACAGGTGTTGACGTTACGGCCAGGTTTTCTGCCGGCGATCAACCAGCTGGCCGCCCTTGATGCGCGGGCAGGCCAACCCGAACAGGGCGCCAGCCGGTTCCGGTCGCTATTGCGCGACGATCCTGCCAATGTGCGGGCCCGATTGCTGTTTGCCGACTATCTGGCTCATTCGGTTGGCCGGCCGGCCGAGGCGATCGCCGAACTGGATCGCGTACGCAAAGACAAGCCCGACCACGCCGAGGCCGCTTTCCTGCTGACCCGGCTCTATATCCAGTCTGGCAACAGCAAGCAGGCACTGGCGGTGGCGCAGGACTTCGCCTCCGGGCATGGTTCCGACCCAGCCGCACTGGATCATCTGGGGCAGGCGCAACTGGCCAGCGGTGCGTTGAACCAGGCGCAAGCCACTTACCAGCAACTGGTTCAGCTGCAACCCCGGTCGGCGCTGGCCCGTTTCCGGCTTGGGCATGTCAAAAGCCGGCTTGGCCAGACTGACGCAGCGCTGACAGAGCTTGGACAGGCGGTCACACTGAATCCGCGGTACACCGAGGCGTATGTCCACATGGCGTCGCTTCTGCAGTCTGGTCGTCGTTACGCCGAGATGGGCAAGCTGGCTGCTGATCTGCAGCGCCGCTTCCCCGATGGCTCGACCGGTTATGTCATTGAGGGAGACGGCCACGCCTATGAGGGGCGCTTTGCCGAGGCGGCCGCCGCGTATCAGAAAGCCTTCGCCCTCGCTCCCAGTGGCGAAACGGCCATCAAGCGCCATTTCGCCTTGCGTTCAGCCGGCAACACTCAGACGGCAGACCAAGGGCTGGCTGACTGGCTGCGGCATCACCCTGGCGACCTGACGGTTACGCTGTACCTGGCCGAGACGGCGATGCAAGAGGGCAACTACAGCAAAGCCATTCCCCTGTTTGAAGCCGCAGACAAGAGCCGGCCGAATAATCCGCTGGTGCTGAACAACCTGGCGTGGGCCTATCTGCAGACCGGGCGTCCCGGCGCGCTGGCAACGGCCGAGCAGGCCAGAAAACTGTCGGGTGACGCTCCGGCGATTGTCGACACCCTTGCATCAGTGTTGCTGGCCAATGGCAGGCGTCAGGAGGCCATTGCATTGTGGCAGCAAGCCTCGGTCAAGGGGGGCAACGTGCCAGCAGTCATCCATTTGCATCTGGCGCAGGCCTACGTGGCTGCCGGCGAGATCAACAAGGCCCGGGTCGCCTTGCGCCCCTTGCTGCAGCTGGATCCGTCGCTCAAGGAGTGGCAGCAGGCCAAAGCCTTGTCTGATTCCCTGCAGGGGCGCTGAGCGGGGGGGCAAAATCTCCCCTGGCACAGCATGGGTCAGGCGGTCTGCATCAACTGCTGAAGTGAAATCCGGCGCGATGCAACCGGACGATGGGCCGGATGACCTACCCGCAACAACATCGCCAGGGAGTGCCCCGGCCGGAGGCCAAGACAGGCGCTGACCTGCTGCTCCAGCCTCCGCGCCGCCTCTCGGTGCGCCTGCGGTAGTTGCTGATGCTTCAGCCGTTGCAACTGGTCTGCAATCACATAGAACGGCTGCACGGCCAGCCCGGCCTGATTGAGTAGAACCCACACTTGCTGCATCAGTTCGCCGGCCAGAAAGCCGGTTTCCGGTTGCTCGTCGCGCACAATCGCCACCAGTGCCGGCGATGCCCGCACCGGCTGGGCCTCCATCGCCGCCAGCAGGCGGTAGAAGTGAATCCGGTTCAGCCGCTGCATGGTGGTCCAGCTTGAAATGGCTTTCAGCAGTTGCCTGCCGCCAGGGGGAAGGTGGAAAGTGGCGACATCCAGCCCGTCGTTGCGGTCGACATCGCTCGGGGTAAAGCGAAGGCTGGCGGCCAGCCATTCGTGCACCTCCTGATTCTGAAACCGGAGTGCCGAGGCATCGCTGACCAGGCGGGCCAGTGCTCCGATGGTGTTCCGGTCATCCAGCCACAGGGCGTTTACCTCTGCTGGCCGGTAAGCCGGCCAACCTGCCGGCTGGCTTACCGGAGTGCGTTTGAATGGATGGCGATTGGTGTGGCGCTGCCTGATCGTATCCAGCTCTGCCGCTGCAGCCTCGATTTGCCCGCCCTGCCTGCCAGCCAGCGCCAGTCTGGCCAGCAGCAGCGGCTGAGCCCGGTCGGGGCGATACTGGCTGCCCGGCGCCCATCCTCCCGCCCGGGCGACCCGGGCCATGCTGTCCATCATTGCCCCGGCCGCCAGTTCGGTGGCCTCGGCATCTGGCCCGAACGTTTTGCCCGCAGCCCGCACTGGATCGTAGTAGATATCTATCGCCTCGGCAGTGGGCAGCATTCGCCATGGCTGGGTATTGTCGGCAGAGGGCGCCCAGCGTGCCGCTTCCAGCAAGAGCGCGGTCATCGGAGCGAGGGAGGGTGGCTGATGGGGCATGGAGGCATCCTGCGATGAGTGGATCGACGATAGTGACATGCTCAAGTGAAGCATAACCGAGCTTGCCAGACAAAAAAAAGCCTCCTGGAAGGGCTCCAGGAGGCTTGGGTTCAGGCTTGAAGGTGTTACTTGACGGCTTTGCGACGGGCCGAGAACGCAATGCCCAGTGCGCCAATGCCCAACAAGGCCATCAGGCCAGGTTCGGGAACCGAACGACCGGCGATACTGACGACACCCGCCAGCGGCGTCTGACCATGAGGTGGCGCACCGACTCTGCTAAACGTTGAGTTCAGGTCGAAGTCAGCAAATCCACCCATCAGGTCGCTCACACTATTAGTGTCCAGATGGTACGCAGCCAAGCCGCCGGTCACATCCAGTCGACCATTTCCGCGGCCGGAGTCAACGCCAGTACCAAAGTTGCTGCCTTCAGACAGCAATGTACCTGTCCGGCCAGTGATTACGTCTTTGAAGGTGTGTCCTGCCAGTGACAGCCAAAGCGTGCCATCCGCTGCATTAGCGAGATCCTGGGCTTGGCCGCTTGAGGCGAATGGGTTGAAGTTGATCTGGCTGCCGGTACCAACATAAAAATTGATCCAGCCACCGGTGAATTCCAGCGTTGAAGGTGTCGCCCCCGGCAGCAAGGTATAGCCACCGAACACATAGGTCAGCTCGCAAGTGCCCCAGCCACCGATGCAGATGTTCGAATTGCCGTTGATCTGGTTGACGATGCCGTAGCCGTTGATGGATGCGCCCGGTGCAATCGACGGAACGCCAGCCAGCGATACGATGTTTTCGTAGACCGTGGTGGCTTCAAAAATGGGCGAGGGGGCAGGCAATTTGATCCCGCCGACATTGATTGCCAAAGCCGGCGCCGAGAGGGCACCTAACGCGATCGCAAGTAGTGATTTTTTCATTACAACTCTCCTTGAATCTGGGTGTCGTGAAACAGGCCCAATGTTGGTCAGACTTGAAGATTACTCGATCCATACTTGAGCATTATCCGTGCCATGTTTTGCAAGGCGTTGTAAAGAATGTTTTTTCTTTATGCGGCGCGCCAGATTGGGCGGGGTGTGTAAAAAAAACCGACAAGACCGGCTTCAGTGTGTAGGGCGGGAGCGGGAAAGCATTCGGTGCGCCAGACGGATTTTCAGCCTTTGCAGCAGCCCGGCATTGCCCGATGGCAACGTGGTGATGGTGAACTGGTTGCGGTAGGCGTCGAAATGCATGCCCCTGGGGGCGGCAATGATGTCGCCACGCTTGAGCAGGATTTTCAGGGCATTGGTCGCCGCTACGCCGGCACACAACTGGCAGGCCATACCGGTGGATGGCCCTTTCCGGTTGGCCAGGTCGATCCGTAAGGGGTCGACCAGGTAGCCCATGTGCAGCCGTGCCGGAGCCAGCCCGAGCAGGAAACGGATTCCCTGCTCGAATTCATCGTGCCCTTCCAGGCGGAAGTATTGTTCGAAGGTCATCTGGCCGGGCATGAAGATAAGCATCGCGGTGCCCATGCCGAGCGGGGCTGCCGTGATGGCGGGAATGCCTTTGGTGGCGCAGGCGGCAAACATTTTGCGCCGGGCATCGAAGGCGAAGAAATCCAGACTGTCGACGTACAGGTCGACATCGCGCAGAAAATCATCCAGATTGCTGTCGTCGACGCCGGCCGGAAAGCGGCGTAGCTGCAGTTCCGGGTTGATATCCAGCGCCATCCGGCTGAGCACGTCGACCTTGGGCTGGCCGAGTGTCGAGACCATTGCGCCGGCCTGGCGGTTGAAGTTCGGGACGTCAAAGGTGTCGAAATCAGCCAGGGTGAAGGCGCCGATTCCCAGTCGGGCAAGCGTCAACAGGTGGCTGCCGCCTACCCCACCCAGCCCGGCAATCGCGATCCGCTTGCCGCGCAGTTGCTGCTGTTCGGCTTCGGTAACCCAGCCCAGATTGCGGGAAAACGCGTGGAGGTAATCAAACATGGCAATGCCGCCCGATGAGCAAGAGGATCCTGGCCGCAGGGCGGGGATCAGTTGATGGTAAACAGCCGGCCGGCGATACCGTCAGCTTCGGCAGGCGAGAAGAAATAGGGGTAGATGGAGCGTTCGGAGCTGCCGAGTTCCGGCCGGCCACCGATGCGCTGCACTTCGTCGTGAATGTAATCGAGCGAGACCGACAGCAGCACGGCCGGAGCGTTGACCCGCGGGTTCATTCGTTCCGGCCCCAGCACATGAAAACCGAGCATGCGCTGATAAAACTTGACGTGGCGCGGGTTGACTTCAATGACGATGTGGCTGTACTGGAATACTTCGCGGGCGTAGATCACGGCGATGTGAAACAGTGCGGCCAGCACTTTTTTCGACTTCACTTCGCTGTCGACCGCCAGCTTGATGAATTCGCACAGCCGCAGGCCTTGCTCGCGCAGTGGGTCGATTACATCCTGATAGAGCTGGTCGACCAGGAGGCCGAGTTCGGAGTCGAAGTTGATGCTGATGGTGCCAATGGTCATGTCGCTGTCAGAGGCGACTATGGTGACCCGGTTGGGATTGTCTTCCAGTGCGGTCGCGGCCGAGTAGCCGCGCCAGGAATACATTTTGTTGATCAGCATGCTGGCCGAGCTGCGTTTGCCGGCATTATCGGCCAGACGGATCTTGAATTCTCTCTTTTGCATGGCCAGTTCTTGTGTGCCTTCCTGCTCGGGCTGCTCAAGGCACAGGCTGCGATCCGGTCTGAGCCCTTCGTAGGGCACGCCGATGATGGTGGAGTCCTGATCGGAATCGTCAATGGTCATGTTGCTGCCCCGTTGCAATACCGGGAAAAGTTCAGTGTGATGCAAAAAGTATAGAACTAATCCAGTGACATGCCATTGCGCCGGCCATTGTAGACAGCCAAAACCGGAATGGCAACAGGTGAGTTCGGCTCTGGTGGCCGGTTTGAGCGGTGTTCAGTGTACGCGAATCTGCTTGTGCGGATGTTTGACCGGCTGTTGGCGTATGGGGGAAGCTGGCTGTCTGTCGTTCAGAGATGGTCGGGGCCCAGCACCGCTCTCAATACCGTCTGACGCTCGCCAAAACGGGTACGCGCTGCCAGCCACCAGATAGCGCTTTTCTTCACGCTCCAGTCCTGTTCGTGGCCGGTCAGCAGCCATGCGGCGGCGCGGCCAAGAGTGGGTTGGTGGCCGACAATGACCAGCGTTTCGCCTGCATGATGCTGACCGCACAGCGCCAGCAGCGACTGGGCCGGCTCGCCGGGGTTGATTTCCGGCCGGATCACCTGCCGGTCGGTCAGTGCCTGGGCTGTCTGTTGTGATCGCGCTGCTTCGCTGGCAATGACCAGATGGTCGGTTGGCAGGTGTTCGCGCAGCCAGTGCGCCATCTGGCTGGCCTGCTTGTGGCCTTTGGCTGTCAATTGCCGCGCCAGGTCGTTGCAGCCTTCTTCAGCTTCGGCATGGCGCCAGAGAATCAGGTTCATGGTTTTTCTGCCAGTTCCTGCATCAGGGTGAGTTGAGCAGAGCGCGGTTTGCCGCTGCGCGAGGTCTTGCGGCGGTAGTGCCCCTCGCTGTTCATTTCCCAGGCCTGGCAGTTGTCGACCAGGTAGGGGCGCAGGCCTTCACGGATCACCCGCTTGGCCGCTTTCGGATCGAGTACCGGGAAGGCGATTTCGATCCGGCCAAACAGGTTGCGGTGCATCCAGTCCGCGCTGGCAAGATACACATCTTCCTGGCGGTCGTTGTAGAAGTAGTAAATGCGGGTGTGTTCGAGGAAGCGGCCAATGATCGAGCGAACCGAAATGTTCTCCGACAGACCCGGTACGCCGGGGCGCAACCCGCAAATGCCACGAATGATCAAATGTACCTTGACCCCGGCTTGCGAGGCCAAGTAGAGCAGCTCGATGGTTTGTGGTTCGATCAGCGAGTTCATCTTGGCGATGATCGCAGCTGGCCGGCCTTCGCGGGCGATGCGGATCTCGTTCTCAATGGCCCCCTTGAGCTTGTCGAACAGGGTAAACGGCGATTGCCAAAGGCATTGCAATTCGCTGGCGTGGCCCAGCCCGGTGAGCTGGACGAAGACATCGTTGACGTCGGCAGTGATGCTTTCGTTGCAGGTGATCAGGCCGAAATCGGTGTACAGCTTGGCGGTGCGCGGATGGTAATTGCCAGTGCCCAGATGGACATAGCGGCGCAGGCGATCGTATTCGCGACGGACGATCAGCAGCATCTTGGCATGGGTCTTGTAACCCACCACGCCATACACGACATGAGCGCCGACCTCTTCCAGCCGGGCGGCCCAGTTGATATTGGTTTCCTCGTCGAAGCGAGCCATCAGCTCGACGACGACGGTGACCTCCTTGCCGGCCCGGGCGGCGGCGATCAGCGCTTCCATCAATACTGAATCGGTGCCGGTGCGGTAGACGGTCATTTTGATCGCGACCACGTTCGGGTCGATGGCGGCCTCCTGCAGCAGATCGATGACCGGAGCGAACGACTGGAACGGGTGATGCAGCAGGATGTCGCCACGGCGGATGGCGGCAAACAAATCCGGGGCATTCTTGATCTGTGCCGGCTCGCCGGGAACGAAGGGGCGATATTTCAGCTCCGGGCGATCTACCTTGTCGGGCACCTGCATCAGCCGCACCAGGTTGACCGGGCCGTCGACGATGTACAGGTCACTGGGCTCCAGTTCGAACTGGTGCAGCAGGAAATCCTGGATGTGGGACGGGCAGCCATCGGAGGTTTCCAGCCTGACCGCATTGCCGAATTGCCGCTGGGCCAGCTCGCCCTGCAGGGCGGTGCGCAAGTTCTTGATTTCTTCTTCGTCGACCTGCAAGTCGGTGTCGCGGGTAACGCGGAACTGATAGCAGCCGATCACATGCATGCCGTTGAACAGTTCGTCGACGTGGGCATGCAGGATGGACGAGAGGAACACGAAGCCGTATTCGACGCCGGAAATCTCCTTGGGCAGGTGAATGAAGCGCGGCAGGATTCTGGGAGCCTGGACGATGGCAATCCGCGATTCGCGGCCAAAGGCATCCTTGCCTTCGAGTTCGACTACAAAATTGAGGCTCTTGTTGAGCACTCGCGGAAAAGGGTGCGACGGATCGAGCCCGATCGGGGTCAACACCGGCATCAGTTCGCGGAAGAAAAACTCACGCACCCATTGTTTCTGACGGTCGTTCCAGGTGGTGCGGCGCAGGAAGTGGATGCCTTTTTCGGCCAGCGCCGGCAGCATCACATCGCGCAGGATGCGGTACTGGCGGGCTACCAGGTCGTGTGCCTCGTCGCTCACCCGCTGCAGTTGCTGGCGGGCACTCAGGCCGTCCGGGGTCGCAATATTGGTATTCAGCCGGATATGCTCTTTCAGGTAAGCCACCCGGACTTCGAAGAATTCATCCAGGTTGCTGCTGAGGATGCACAGGAACTTCAGCCGCTCCAGCAGCGGCAGTTGTTCGTCTTCGGCCTGGGCGAGAACGCGCCAGTTGAACTTGAGCAGCGATAGCTCGCGATTGAGATAGTGTTCGGCTGAATACGATGTGGGCATGGCGAGTGGTCAGTCCTTGGGCGGCGTGAATCCGGCCGGCATGTCGGCACCCGTGCCGAAGAAATAGGATTCGAGCTGGTCAGCCAGGTATTTGCGCGCACGCGGGTCGGCCAAGCTGAGACGGTTTTCGTTGATCAGCATGGTCTGGAACTTGATCCAGCCCTGCCAGGCTTCCTTTGAGACTTGTTCAGCAATGCGTTTGCCCAGTGCGCCAGGCAAAGGAGGAAAGTCCAGGGCCTCGGCTTCGCGGCCCAGTTTTACGCAGTGGATCATTTTTGCCATGTTGATATTTCCTCTAGCAGGTGTCAGTTTACGAATGAATTGTTACGGTTTGATTGCATAGGTGTTACGACTGGCTGGTGCTGCCGGAAAGATTATACCGGGCATCGGCAGCCATTTTTAGAAGCCGGCCAGTGATTCCTGACGCTTGAGGGCTGGATGATCCGCTTGTGGGCGATCGAGGAAGTAGCCTTGCACCATATCGACGCCGAAATCGCGCAGCATGTCGAGCGTTTCCTGGTTTTCGACAAATTCGGCTACCGTCTGCTTGCCCATGCTGTGTGCCATCGAAACCATGCCGCGAACGAAAATCTGGCTGTCGGTATCCTTGGGCAGGTCGCGTACGAATACCCCGTCTATTTTCAGGATGTCGGCTTTCAGGTGCTTGAGGTAAGTGAACGACGAAAAGCCGGCGCCGAAGTCATCCAGACAGACGATGCAGCCGGTATTGCGCAAGGCTTCGATAAACCGCTGCGCATCGCGCATGTCGGACACGGCGGCTGTTTCGGTGACTTCCACCAACAGGCGATGCGGTGCGACCCGATGTTGTTGCAGCATCAGTGCAATGTAAGCCGGCAGGGTGGGCTCGTCGAACGAACGCCCCGAAATGTTGATTGACAGCGACGCCAGGTGGGGCGTACTGCCCAGCAGCTTGATCGATTCGCGGATGATCCAGCGATCGATTTCCAGAATCTTGCCGGTTTTTTCCGCTACCGGGATGAACTGCCCCGGCGGAATCAGCTGGCCGGGATTCTGGTCATCGCGCATCCTGACCAGAACTTCGAGGTGGCTGAGTGACAGGTCGTGGGAGTGGTAGATCCCCTGAAAGTGAAGTTGCAGCAGATCGTTGTCCAGCGCCTGCTGGATGCGCTCCTTCCAGCTCCAGCGGGTAACGATTTCGTGCGAGTGATTCTGATCCGGGCGGTAGATGCGGGCGGTATTCTTGCCTGCGGCTTTGGCCTGATACATCGCCATGTCGGCATTGGCAATCAGCTCTTCTCCATTGCTGGCATGTTGCGGAAACAATGCAACGCCGATGCTGGTGCCCAATCGCAGGCTCTGCCCTTCGTAGCTGAAAGTGATTTGCTCGACAGCCTGAACCAGCCGCTCGGCCAGCAAGCTCATGTCCGCTTCGATGGCCGAAGGAACCAGCAGGGCAAATTCGTCCCCTCCGAGCCGGCAGAGTATTTCATTGCGCCGGATACGCGTGGAAATCTCCTGGGCGACACGGATCAGCATGGTGTCCCCAGCGCCATGGCCAAAGGTGTCGTTGATGTACTTGAATTCGTCCAGATCGAAAAACAGCAGGGCGATGCTTTGCTGGTCGCGGTCTGCATCGGCCAGCATGCGCGACAGTTCTTCCTGGAAGCGGTAACGGTTGTACAGCCCGGTGAGCGAATCACGTTCGGCAAGAAAGGCCAGCCGTTCTGCCGTGCGACGGGTTTCAGTGATGTCTTCGAATAGCCAGACGCTGCCAATGGCATTGCCTTCTTCGTCCCGTACGGCGTGGTTGTGCTGTTTGATGATGCGGCCGTCACGCATTGCATATTCGCGCAACGGATGGTCAATGCCGATCAGTGAAGCCGGCCCCTGTTGCTCTTGCAGCAAACACTGGCTGGGCAGGTTGCCTGCATCCATCAGCAGGGTGTCGAAGTTGCGTCCGATCGGCTGCAGTCCGTTTGGAATCGACCACTGGTCGAGGAATGCCGGGTTGCAGTAGCGGATCGTACTGTCTTTGTCGACGAACAGAATGCCGATCGATATGGCCGAGAGCAGAGCGCTGAGCCTGGCCTTTTCCTGTTCTGCTGCATTCAGGTAACGTTGCTGCAGCGCCTGGGCATGCTGCAGTTCGACGACTGCCTGGGACAGCACGGTCTGAGTGTCGTGATAGTCGGTCGTGTCACGCACGCTGGCACGGGTGCCGAGAAACGTGCCCTCCGCGCTGTGAATCGGCACCCAGGAAATCTCTCCCCAGAATTCGCTACCGTCACGGCGCAGACCACGAAAGCCGATATCGTGCTCACTGCTACCGGCCAGCGCACTGCGCATCCGCTCCAGCAGTTCGGTTGATTCTTCGACCACCAGCAAGGGGCGCGGAAAATCCGGCATGGCCAGGCATTCGGTCGCACTGTAGCCGAATACCCGTTCGGCCGAGGAGTTGATCCACAGCAGCCTGCCTTCCGGCGACAGCCACATCTCAACCCCCCAGGTATAGTCGGCAATCGCATGAAACTTGCTTTCGCTTTCGCGTAGTTCCTGCATCTGCCGTTGCAGGGTGGCGGCCATGGTTTCGAAATCGCGGGTCAGCACGCCGATCTCGTCCTTGCGCCGGCGGGTGGGAAACCGGGCCGGTTCGCCCCGGGCGAGGGCCGTTGCCGCCTTGCTGAGCAGGCTGATATCCCTGGTTAGCCGCAGTCCGAACCAGAGCAGCACGGCAGTGGAAATGGCGACCGAAAGCAAGGCGATTGAGAGTGTCTGGCGGAACATTTCCCGCAGCGCAGTACTCAGGCCGTGGGTGGTAACGCCATAACGCAGGGTGCCGTAGGTCTGGTTTTCGATCTGCAGCACGGTGGCTGCGTGAAAGGTGGTTTCGATGCGGCGGAACCGGGTGATGTGGTCGGCGGGTGGCAGCGGCTGGTTGGCAACCCAGCCGCTCATCGCTACCGGCTTGCCGTTACGGTCGTGCAGCACCAGATAATCGACTTGCTGTCCGTTACGGATGCTTTCCAGCAGGTCAAACGCCGTGGCGTAATCATGCGATACCAGTGCCGGGGTGAGCATGGTGTTGAACAGCAGATCGAGTTCATGCAGCCGCTGCTGCAGGGTTTCATGGGCAATCTGATCCCATGATCGCTGCATGTTCAAGCCCAGCACACCAACCAGTGCAATCTGTATGACCAGCACGGCTGCGGCCAAGCGGGCGCGCAGCGGGCTGGCTGGCGTGGGGTGGGTATCGTTCATTGCTCCAGCCTGTTCAGCAATTCGTCGACGTATGGGGCCAGCAGGCTCCGACCGGAATCTTCCAGCGGTTTGCCGTTGGCCAGCCCGACCCTGGCCAGCAGGTTCCGTTTCGGGTCGGTGGTGCGCATGAATTCATGGGTCGCCTGCATTAGCTTTTCGCGAAGCGCGGCGGGTATCCGTGCGTGCATCAGCAGTACCATCTGCGGTACCGGCTTGCTTTCGGCCAGAATACGGATGTTGTTGCGGATATCCGGAGCCATGGGCAGCAGTGCCGAGTCGGCAATCACTGCGGCCGCCGCTTCGCCGTTGAGCATCATCATCGCTGCGGTGTTGTGGAAGTCGTTGTAGCGGTAGCGCACATTGATCACCTGGCTATCGGTGGAGCGGAAAAATTCCATGCCCAGCATCGATGTCAGTGTCAGGTGGTCGGGCAGGGCGATCAGTTGCCCCTTCAGGTCGGATGGCTTGTGATACTGGGATGATTTGCTGACGATCAGGATCGCGCGCAGCGAGCCTTCTCCCTGCAATACAGCGAGATAGCCGGCCCGGTCAACCGCGAGCTGGGCCGAGTGAGGGCCGATGATGGCGATGTCAAATTCACCGCGCAGCAGGCGTTGCATGTACTGGTCGTAACTGGGCGCGGTGACGGTCAGCACCTTCTGGCCGGACTTGTCACTCAGAAAGCTGCTGAAGGGCTGGAAAGCCGTGACCAGGGTGCGCGCACTGAGGAAAGGCTCCACGGCGAGCGTCAGCTCGTTGGCAGGCACCCGGGTGCAGAACAGCAGCAGCACCAGTTGCAGTCCTCGCGCGACCAGGGCGCGCAGATAGGGGTAGGGGTAGCTAGTCAAAGTGATTTGATGAAAACTTTTGATCGTCTCTGGTAATTATAGAAAGCCTGTTTCTGTGGCGGTAGGTCATCGACGCTGGCGGCGATGAAGCCGCGTTCGACAAACCAGTGAGCGGTGCGTGTGGTCAAGACGAACAGGCGGCGAATGCCCTGCTCTCTTGCTGCCTGCTCGACGCAATCCAGCAGCTTGTCACCCAGTCTGCGGTCGCGATAGTCACGGTCGACGGCCATGCAGGCCAATTCACCCATATT
The DNA here is from genome assembly GCA_964495595.1 of uncultured Burkholderiales bacterium. Classification (GTDB taxonomy): domain Bacteria; phylum Pseudomonadota; class Gammaproteobacteria; order Burkholderiales; family SCOH01; genus CALMFQ01. The sequence continues at coordinate 14,107 of CAZBWH010000073.1, forward strand.
GGCTTCGGGGTAGGGGTAGAGCGCCACGCAGCCGATGATCATGTCGTAGCGCAGCAGGACGAAAAAACGCTGGATTTCCATTTCCAGCAGTTCGCGGCTGCGTTTGACCAGGATGCCTTCTTCTTCCAGCGGTTCGATCAGCGCCAGCAGGCCGCCGATATCATCAATATCGGCCTGGCGGATGATTTCCAGCGGCTCGGCGGTAATCATGGTACCGACGCCTTCGCGGGTGAACAGCTCCAGCAGCAGGCTGCCGTCGAGGTGGCGATTGATGAAATGGGTGCGCTGCACCCCTTGGTTGACGGCGCGCACCGCGCAGGGCAGAAACAGGCGGATGTCTTCGGCCAGCTCGGTGGCGACCTCGAGTATCCGTGCTGCTTTTTGCGCCGACAGCTCTTTCAGCAATTCGTGGCGCAGATTGGTGACGCCGGAGGTGTCGGTCATGAAAATCAGCTTGTCGGCCTGCAGGGCGATGGCGGCTTCGGTGGCGACGTTTTCCAGGGTCAGGTTGAAGATCTCGCCGGTAGGGGAATAGCCCAATGGCGACAGCAGCACGATCTCACCGTCATCCAGGCTGCCTTCGATCATCTGGGTGTTGATCTTGCGCACCAGCCCGGTGTAGCAGTAGTCGGCACCATCGCGTACCCCGAGCGGCTGGGCGGTGACGTAGTTGCCGCTGGCAACCCGGATGTCCGCGCCGTGCATCGGCGAGTTGACCAATCCCATCGACAGCAGTGCCTCAATTTCTACCCGCACCTGCCCGGTGGCCATCTTGGCGCACTCCAGCGCATCGGCGTCGGTGACGCGGATTCCGTTGTGGTAACGCGGCTGCAGCGCCTTCTCGGCCATTTCCGCCTCGATCTGCGGGCGGGTGCCGTGCACCAGTACCAGCC
>CAZBWH010000074.1:0-14909 GCA_964495595.1 uncultured Burkholderiales bacterium
TACTGGCCGACGCCAATCGATTTCGGGTCGATTTTCACCAGCTCGGCCAGCGGGTCTTGCAGCCGGCGTGCAATCGATACTGCGCCACGCAGGCTCACATCCAGTTCGGGGAATTCCTTCGCTGCCAGCTCGGATGCCGAATACACCGAGGCGCCGGCTTCCGATACCACCAGTTTTTTCAGGCTCAGCTCGGGGTGGAACTTGAACAAGTCCTGCACCAGTTTGTCGGTTTCGCGGCTGGCGGTGCCGTTGCCGATGCTGATCAGCGCCACGTTGTGCTGTTTGGCCATTGCCGCCAGCACCGCTATCGATTCGTTCCAGTGGTTGCGCGGTGCGTGCGGATAAATGGTGGCGGTATCGACCAGCTTGCCGGTGCTGTCGACCACCGCCACTTTCACGCCGGTGCGCAGGCCGGGATCGAGGCCCATGGTGGTTTTGGCACCGGCCGGTGCGGCCAGCAGCAGGTCTTTCAGGTTATCGGCAAACACCTTGATCGCGGCGGCCTCGGCGGCCTCGCGCAGCTGGTTCATCAGCTCCAGCTCCAGGTGCAGGAAAATTTTCACCCGCCACGCCATACGCACCGTGTCGCTCAGCCAGCGGTCTGCCGCGCGGCCCTGGTCGCGCACGCCCACATGGTGCGCCAGCATTGCCTCGCAGGCATTCGGCGTACTGCTGCGCGGCGCGTTCGGGTCTTCATCGTCGAGCCGCAGCACGATGTTCAGCACACCTTCGTTGCGACCACGGAACAGTGCCAGCGCCCGGTGCGAGGGAATGGCTTTCAGTGGTTCGGAATAATCGAAATAATCGGCGAACTTGGCACCCTCTTCGTTTTTGCCTTCCACCACGCTCGAATAAACCACGCCATGCGCCCACAGATGGTCACGCAGGCGGCCCAGCACGGCGGCGTTTTCGGCAAACTGCTCCATCAGGATCTGCCGTGCGCCGTCGAGCGCGGCTTTGACGTCGGCAATACCTTTTTCGGCGTCGATGTATTTGGCGGCTTCGGCTTCCGGGTTCAGTTTCGGATCGGCCAGCAGCGCCTCGGCCAGCGGCGCCAGCCCGGCTTCGCGGGCGATCTGCGCCTTGGTGCGGCGCTTCGGCTTATATGGCAGGTACAGGTCTTCCAGCAGCGTTTTGTTGTCGGCGTTGAGGATGTCGTTGCGCAGCTCGGGCGTGAGTTTGCCCTGCTCGTCAATCGACTTGAGAATCACCTCGCGCCGGTCTTCCAGCTCGCGCAGGTAACGCAGCCGCTCTTCCAGATTGCGCAATTGCGTGTCGTCGAGGCCGCCGGTCACTTCCTTGCGGTAACGGGCGATAAACGGCACGGTGGCGCCTTCGTCGAGCAACTGGATCGCGGCGGCAACCTGCGATTCGCGAACGGACAGTTCATCGGCAATACGGGCGGAAATCGGTGGCAGCATGGGTGAATTCGAATAACGCAGAAAGGCGCAACTGTGGCGAATCTGCGGCAAAAATGCAAGGCAGCGGGGCAACCAGAGCCAACTTCAGCTATGGTTAACGCAGTTGCCCCGCCGTCTGGATTGGAAACCATGTTTGTCTACCACCCCCGCCCCCGACACGACCTGGAAGTGCTGCACCGTGCGCCGGCAGGCAGCAGCCAGGGCTTGTCGCTGGTGTTCGTGCATGGCGCCTACGCTGCAGCCTGGTGCTGGGAAGAATATTTCCTGCCCTATTTCGCAGAACATGGCTACCCGTGCTACGCCTTCAGTCTGCGCGGCCACGGCGGCAGCGAGGGGCACGAATATCTGGCGCTGACCAGCCTGGACGACTACGTCGCCGACCTGACTCAGGTGGTTGGTGATATCGAAGGCCCGGTGGTACTGGTCGGACACTCGATGGGAGGCATGGTCGTGCAGCAATACCTGCACAAGCATTCGGCCCACGGCGCCGTGCTGATGGCATCGGTGCCACCGGAAGGCTTGCTTAATTCGGCGCTGCAGCTGGCTTTCCGCGAGCCGCAGGTGTTTCTGGAACTGAACCTGGTGCACTCAACCGATGGCCGGCACACTACCATCGACAACATCGGCCGGGCACTGTTTTCACCCGCCCTGCCCCGCGCTGACATGATCCGTTTTCTTACCCGCTTCCAGCCCGAATCACACCGCGCCATCCTTGACATGTCATTCCTGCCGTTCCGCCTGCAGGGCAAGGCCAGCCAGGTGCCCATGCTGGTGCTCGGCGCTGAAAAGGATTCCTTCTTCCCTCCCTACATGATCCACGCCACCGCAGCCCGCTTCGGCACCCAAGCCGAGATTTTCAAGGACATGGCTCACACCATGATGCTGGAACCCGGCTGGCGCGAAGCAGCCGAGCGGATTCTGGTGTGGCTATCGACTGTTCCGCGCTGACTCGACGGCTACCGGATAGCCTGCCAGCTGCGTCTGACCGATTGCGCCTGTTCTTCGCCTGCTGGCCAGCGCCGGCGCTGCAGCGGCAATTGCACGATGTCGGCAACATACTGAAATTGCAGATCGGTGGCCGCGTTAGCCGTAGTGAAAACATCCACCTGACCCTGGCGTTTCTTGGCGATGTGGCGGCAGGCCAATTTCCGGTTTTACAGCAGCTGGCTGGTAGCATCGTCGCGCCGGCGTTTACGCTGCCGCTTGAGCGGCTCGGCTGCTGGCCGGATGGTGGCATCGGCTGGCTGGCGCCGGACGAGGTGCCGGAAGGTTTGTTGCAGTTGGTGCGACAGTTGAATGAGGCGTTGCAACGGGCGGGATTTCGCACCGAAAAACGCCGTTTCCGACCGCATGTCACCTTGTTGCGCAAGGCAAACAAAAGCTGGCGCAGCACGCTGGCGGCGCCGCTGCGCTGGGAGGTCGATGCCTGGGTGCTGGTGGCATCGACTCTCGATCAACACGGGTCGACATACCGGATCGTGGGGAGCTGGCCGCTGCATTAAGGACATCGGGCTGCAGACCAATACCAGAGCGGCTTGCAGGCTGGCCTGCGAGGCAATACCAGAGCGGCACGCAGGGCATTTGAATGGATAGCCACGCCGCTGGCGGATGACAGGGCACCCACCCCTGCTGTCAGGCTATTTCGGCCGCCAGGCGCTGAGTTTGCTGCGGATACTGGGTAGCGCGGCCTGCAGTGCTTTTTCACCTTCCAGAATCGCCAGATGCTTCTGCTCGAATTCGGCTGATCCCATGTGGCCGACTTTCGGCCTGATCACCACGTCGGCTTCGGCCAGCTCGTAATCACCAATGCGCTGGCCCATGATGTTGACGGTCTGCATCAGGATATCCAGCGTGCCTTCGACCTTGGTCAGCGCCGGTTTGGACGAGATATCGACCGCAATCACCACATCGCCTCCCATTTCGCGCGCTGCGGCCACCGGTACCGGGCTGGTCAGACCGCCGTCAACGTAATCACGACCGCTGATGTTGACCGGCTGGAACACGCCGGGAACGCTGCTGGAGGCGCGCACCGCCATACCGGTGTTACCGCGGCGGAACACCACCCGCTCGCCGGATTGCAGATCGGTGGCCACGGCACCGAACGGTTTGTTGAGTTTGTCGATGCTGCGGTTCTGCACTGATTTATTGATGAAATTCTGCAGCAGTTCGCCCTTGATGAATCCCCGGCTGGAGAAAGAGAAATCGCCGACACTGTCCTGCTCCAGCTGCATCGCCATTTTCTGCAGCTCAAAACCGTTGTAGCCGGCGGCATACAGGCTGCCGACCACGCTGCCGGCACTGGTACCGACGATGATGTCGGGTACGATGCCCTGCGCTTCCAGCGCCTTGATTACGCCGACGTGGGCAAAGCCCTTGGCCGCACCACCGCCCAAAGCCAGCGCCAGCTTCGGCTTGACCAGCGGTTTGGATGGCTGCCTGGGTGGATCAACCTTGACCGGCGGGGTAGCCGTGCATGCAGCCAGAACGACAACAGACGACAGCCAGAACAACGATTTTCGTAACAGCATGATTCACAAAATGACCAATGAAAACGGGCGACAGTTTACCGTACTCTGCCGCAACCGTACCTTTAATCCGGGCAAGCTTGTTAAGCTGATAGCAATTGGCTATCGTCAAAGCTAAGCCCCTGTGAAAGCCTTCCCATGACTCTGACCGAACTGCGCTACATCGTCGCCGTTGCCCGCGAACGCCATTTCGGCCATGCAGCCGAAGCCTGTTTTGTCAGCCAGCCGACCCTGTCGGTAGCGGTCAAAAAACTGGAAGACGAGCTGGGCGTTACCTTGTTCGAACGCAACAGCGGCGACATCAACGTCACCCCGATCGGCCAGCGGATTGTCGAGCAGGCCCAGCGGGTGCTGGAAGAAACCTCGGTCATCAAGCAGATCGCCGCGCATGGCAAGGATCAGCTGGCCAGCCCGGTACGGCTGGGGGTGATTTTCACCATCGGGCCGTATCTGCTGCCAGACCTGATTCCAGCGCTACGCACGGTGGCACCGCAAATGCCGCTGCGTATCGAGGAAAACTACACCGCCCGCCTCGCGGAGCTGCTCAAACAGGGCGACATCGACCTGGCGATCCTGGCGCTGCCCTTCGACGAGCCCGGCATTGTGGTTGAGCCGCTGTACGAAGAGCCATTTCGGGTGATCATGCCACTGGGGCACGCTTGGGAGCCGCAGCGGCAGATTGCGCCGGAACAACTGGTGGAAGAAAACGTGCTGCTGTTATGCACCGGCAACTGCTTTCGCGACCAGGTTTTACAGGTGTGTCCGGCGCTGAACCGTTCAGCGTTTTCCTCGGACGGCCACCATTCGACACTCGAAGGCAGTTCACTCACCACCATCCGCTACATGGTGGCCTCCGGCAGCGGGGTCAGCGTGGTGCCGGCCACCTCGGTCGAGGGCAAGTGGGCCGATTCCCGCCTGCTGTCGGTGCGCCCGTTTAGCGAGCCCAGCCCCAGCCGCACAGTCGTACTTGCCTGGCGCAAGAGTTTTCCGCGCCCGGCTGTGATTGATGCAGTGCGTGACGCCTTCGGCCTGCTCGATCTGCCCTCCGCGCTTCCTCTGCCCTGAACCCAGTTAGGGATGTGCTGATTTATTCGGCGAGCGGGATGAAGCGCAAGGAGCCCGGCGCACAGAAGGTGAGACATATTATGGAGATAGGCGAACCTTCGAGCACCGCGCGACGCAGCGATTCGCCCGCGCAGCCAATAATTCAGCGCATCCCTAGCGCTTGCCCGCTCACCAGACCTCGTACACCGGCTTGACGTCGTTCAGTGCCACTGCAACAATCCATTTTGTCAGACAATCAGACAAAACGGGATAGGCAAATGCAAAAATGGCAATGCACGGTATGTGGATTTGAATATGACGAGGCACTGGGTTTGCCGCACGAAGGCATTGCGCCCGGCACCCGCTGGCAGGATGTGCCAGACAACTGGGTGTGTCCGGAATGCGGGGTGGCCAAAGCTGATTTCATTATGGCTCCAGTCTGGTCGGATGATTGACTGCGGCAGCCGGCGAGTACACTGCTGTGGCAACCGTTTCTGGCAGCAGACTCCGGCTATAATCGGGGCAGGCACGGGCACCCGTGCCGACCGATTGATTCAGGCGCAGTCACTACGGAGCTGCCATGTTCGACAAACTGTTTCGCCGTTCCGCCAGCGAGGGATTCATCGCCAAAGCCCAGGCGATGATTGCCGACGCCATGACCCTGCCGCCAACGCAAGGGGTTCAGCGAATTGACCACTGGCTGGCCGATACCGTCACTCAGGCACTGACCAGACAGCATGCACTGGCCACGCTGGATGACCTGGATGAATCCCTCTGCCAGCTGTTACGCAATGCGGAGCACGCGCTGTTCACCGGCGCCGGCCACGCCACCCGCATCACCTTGCTATTGCAGGCCATGCTGCCGTTTACCCGCAATCTGGCCGGGCATTACGCTCAGGCCCTGCAACAAGAGGCCCCGTTACTGGCGCGCCGCACCGGGCAAGTACCCCTGGTTCAGTCCGCCATCGCTCACACGCTGTTCTGGCACAGCAAGCATTTCCTGCTGCAGTTTCTGCTATCCCCGATGCAGACTTTTCAATGGCAACACATCCTGGCGCTCAACGAATATGCCCGCAAGATCGAGCCGTCTCCCGCGCTGCGACTGGGCGGCACTGCCAGCCAGTTAGGCAACGTACGCCGGCAACTGGCCTACCTGTTACTACTCAACCGTTCGCTAGCCCGTGATCTCAACGCAAGGCAAACCCTGTTAGCTGACCGGATGGTCGAACTGTTGTCAACGATGGTGTTACTGGGCGAGCAGCACAGCGCCGACACGCCATTCTGCACACCGCTGGACAACGGCCCGCCAACCTTGTCCACCGATCGCCACGCCCCGCCCGACGCACAACGGCCACCGGTCTTTTTCGGGCTGACCCGCTGCATCACCGAGCTTCAATCGCTGGAGCACATGGTGCAACAGGAACAACATGTTCCCAGCCAACTCGATCCGGGCAAGGAAATCGATGTTGGCGAAGCGCTCACCGTGCTGCGTAATCTGCGACTTCGCTGGAGTGGCAAGCAGGTCACCCGCAAGCACCGTCGCATCGGCACCAGCGGCGCCGTTCAGCTGATTTATGAGTTCACGCCGATTCGTCGCCTGATTGCGCTGGGCGATCAAGCCAGCCGCCACAAGACTTACGAGCCAACCCGGGTCGATGCCGAGGCCGACAACATCAGTGCCAGTGGAATCGGACTAAAGCTGAAGGGTGACTGCCAATGGGCCACCATCGGCCGGCTGGCTGGCATCCGTCAGCCGGATACCTCACGCTGGTCGCTGGGCATCATCCGCCGCTTTACCGCCCAGCCAGACGGCGCATTCATCGGCGTACAGGTGCTGTCCACCACGCCGCAGGCAGTGCGGCTGCAAGAGAAAAGCGACACTTCACACTGGGAGCAAGTGACCCAGCACGATGTCTACAGCAACATTCTTGCCATGCTCATCGTAGGAGCAGCCGACCAGCCTTTGCGCTTGATCACCCCCGGCAAGGTCTTGCTGCGCGGCCATGTGTACGGCATCCCGGAACAAGCCACCCATCAACAGGTACGCATCGGCGAACTGCAGGAAATCGGCTCGGACTTCGCCATTTACCTGGCCTACCCGGTCAACCGTGCCGCCACTACAAACTGACCACAATTCATTAACTTAGCCAAACCGGACTACACCTTCGCCAGCATTGACAAACGGCCTGGCTAAGCCTCTAATGCACCCAAAAATCCGGATAGGCATCCTTGCCGAACCGGGACAAAAACACCGGCCCCCGGATATACGCAATTAGAGGAGACGTCATGAAAAAACTTGCCATTGCCCTGGCAGCCACAGCCCTGCTGCCCGCAGCCCAGGCAGCCACCCACCAGCTGAGCCAGACCACCCCGGTATTTCTCACCGGCCCGCACACCGGCCAATTCGATATCCGCGCCCTGCTGCCGGCCAACCAGCAGGTCACCCAGGCATCAATCCTGCTGCGCTTTGCCGATGATATCGAGGCCGACTTCAGCAACACCGTGTCCACCCACGCCTATAGTGACACGGGCAACCGCCCCGAAACCCAGCATTCAGTCACCGACGGTGTCATCACCTACAACTACGCCACCACTCACGTCGAAATGCTGCAAAGCGTCGTCACCAACATAACCGACCTGACACCGGAAACCGTGACCGCACAAGTCGGCGGCGAAACCCGTTTTGCTGGCACCCTGATCGCCCCCCCACAGTTCTTCTCGGCCACGACACGCCAACTGGACGAGACCAATTGCCTGGATCAGGACTGGGGCTGGGCTTTCTATTTCAACACCGAGATCTGCACTCTTAGAGAAGATCGAATCACCGAAACCACCACCAACGCCTCCGGCGCCGTCGGTGAATTCAACATCCTGTTTGCCTCGCTGGGCAGCCAGGCGCTGGCCGACATCAATCTGGACGGCCTGCTGGATTTTGACCTCCAGCTCGGCCAAGGGCAGGACGTCAACCTGCTCGAAGCACGAATCGACTTCACCACTGCTGCCCGCCAGGGTGCCGTGCCAGTCCCTTCACTGCTATCCATGCTCGGCATTGGTGTCGTTGCCATGCGACTGCAGCGACGCAAATCCCAGCCCTGATTTGCCGCATCCGGCAGCCGGCGGTACCATTGCGACATGCAACTTACCGTCCTGCTGCCCGGCCTGATCTGGCCCGACCCCCAGCTAACCGACATTTACCGTAACCTGCCACTTCCCAGCCTGGAATGGCTGCTCGGCCACGGTAATCCGCTAGCGCACCCCGACACACTGGAACACTGGCTGGCCCACCACACCGGCTTGCCCGCCCCGCTTCCAGTCGCCCGGCTGACGGCCGCGCTGGACGGCGTAGCCAGCGACGCAGCACTCCTGCGAGCCGACCCGGTGCACCTGCAGGTCAACATGGAGCAACTGCAACTGGTTCCCGCCAGTGCACTGGCAATCGACCTATCGGACGCAGTTGCACTACAGGCGGCCCTGAACCGTCATTTTGCCGCCGATGGCCTGTGCTTTCACACCCCTCATCCAGAACGCTGGTATGTCACCCTCCCCGATGCCGGGCAGGTCAACCATACAGCACTCGAACAGGTCATCGGCCACGACATTCACCCACTCCTGCCGCACGGCCCGGACTCGCTGCGCTGGCACAGCCGGCTGAATGAAATCCAGATGCTGTTCTACAACCATCCAGCCAATGAATCCCGCGAACAGCGCGGCTTGCCCAATATCAACAGCATCTGGTTCTGGGGGGATGGCCCGCTGACGCCCTGCACTGGCTGGCCGTGGCACACCACCTGCAGCGACAACCTGCTGCTGCGTGCACTGACCCACCATGCGAAAGCAGACATCGCCCCACTGCCCGCCGATGCAGCGCAGTGGCTCGCCCGGCCACGCAAGGGCCCAGTCCTGCTGATGCTCGACCAGCTACAGACGGCCGCCCAGTACGGCGACGCCTATCCGTGGCGCAACACATTGCAACAACTGGATCAAGACTGGTTCGGCCCAATCCGCCGGGCTTGCCAGCAACGGATCATTCACCACCTGACCCTGGTGGTACCCGGCCAGTTTGCCCTGGACCTGCCGCCAGCCCACCGCTGGAAATTCTGGCGCCGCAGCCTGCCGCTGGCCAAGCTCGCCGCCTCGGCGCCCCTCACTCATTCACCGCTCACCGACTGATGTCACACATAACCACACGACTCTACGATACCACTACGGCAAGCCGGCTCACCGCCAGCGGCCTCAGCCCCCTGATGGCCCGCATCTACGCCGCCCGTGGTGTCGCCGACACCAGCGAACTCGACGTCAGCCTGAAGCGACTGTTACCCTACCACAGCCTGAAAAACATCACTGCTGCAGCCCAGCGACTGGCCGACGCCATCCAGCGGCGGGAACGGCTGCTGATCGTCGCCGATTACGATTCCGACGGCGCCACCGCCTGCGCAGTCGGCGTGCGCGCATTGCGGACATTTGGTGCCATAGTGGATTTCATTGTCCCCAACCGCTTCGAATACGGCTACGGGCTGACACCGGAAATCGTTGAACTGGCCGCGCAACGGCAACCGCAACTGCTGATCACGGTCGACAACGGCATAGCCAGCCTGGCCGGCGTCGCCGAGGCGCAGCGACGCGGCATTGAAGTGTTGATTACCGACCATCACCTGCCCGGCGACAGCCTGCCGGACGCCCTGATTGTCAACCCGAACCAGCCCGGCTGCCCATTCCCCAGCAAGCATCTGGCCGGCGTCGGAGTGATTTTCTACGTCATGCTCGCCCTGCGCGCCGAACTGCGCCAGCGCGGCCACTTCAGCGACGGCACCGGACCGAATCTGGCCGAACTGCTCGACCTGGTTGCCCTGGGTACTGTCGCCGACGTGGTCAGGCTCGACGCCAACAACCGTATCCTGGTAGAACAAGGCCTGGCGCGAATGCGTGCCGGCCGGGCCCACGCCGGCATCAAGGCCCTGTTTCAGGTAGCCGGCCGCAGCGAAAGCCGCGCCGTGTGTTTTGATCTTGGCTTTGCGCTTGGCCCGCGCTTGAACGCCGCCGGCCGCCTGGATGATATGGGCCTCGGTATTGGCTGCCTGCTGCAGGACAACCTGGAGCTGGCACAGGAAACCGCCACCGAACTGGATCGCCTGAACCGTGAACGGCGCGGCATCGAATCCGGCATGCAGCAAGAAGCCCTGGCACAACTGGACCAGATCAGCGTCGACGACAGCTACAGCCTCAGCCTGTATCGCGACGACTGGCATCAGGGCGTGATCGGCATTCTCGCCTCGCGCATCAAGGATCGGCACCACCGGCCCGCCATCGTATTTGCACCCGGAAATGACGGCGAACTGAAGGGCTCCGGCCGCTCGATCAGCGCCCTACATCTGCGCGATGCACTTGACCTGGTTGCCAAACGCCACCCACAGCTGATCCTCAAATTCGGCGGCCACGCCGCTGCCGCTGGCTTGACCATCCGCGAACCGGACCTGGCAGCCTTTCGCGATGCGTTTGAAACAGTCTGCCGCGAATGGCTCGACCGCAGCCTCCTGGAACGAGAGCATGCCACCGATGGCGAGCTCGCTCCTGCAGACTTGCATCTGCAGACCGCACTGGAACTCGATCGGCAAGTGTGGGGGCAAGGCTTTCCACAACCCGCTTTCCGGGGCATGTTTCACATTACCCATCAACGGGTGGTAGGAGAAAAACATCTCAAACTGAAACTGCAGCAGAGCGGGCAGCAACTCGACGCCATTCTGTTCCAACAGGCCGAGCCAATACCCGAACAGGTCGAGTTGGTGTACCGGCCAAACGTCAATGAATATCAGGGCCAACGCAGTCTGCAACTGATCGTCGAACATTGGACCGGCGAATGACCGGCACGGACTGGGACTTTCCCGCGCCCCATATCCAGCCGCAAACCGTCGATCAATCCCATCTCGACCCGATGCGCCACACCAATAACGTCGTCTATCTGGCCTGGGTCGAACAGATCGCGTGGCATCATTCGCGTCAACTGGGCCTGCACTGGGAAGACTATGTCCGCCTGGGCCACGGCATGGTTGCCCGCCGGCACGAACTGGACTATCTCGCCCCCACCGTGGCCGGCGACAGCCTGCTGCTGGCTACCTGGATCATCGGCATCGACCGGCTGTCGATCACCCGCGCCTATCAATTTGTACGCGAGCAGGACAACAAAACCGTATTTCGCGGCCTCACCCGATGGGTCTGCGTTGACCTGGCCAGCGGCCGCCCCCGCCGCCTGCCAAGCGGGTTCGAGCAGGCTTACCTGCGAGGTCTGACCGCCCGTAACTGAAACCCGCATTTTTGGTTTTACAAACCGCCAGCACCCCCATATAATGCGCGTCTTCTGCTGGAGAGGTGGCAGAGTGGTTGAATGTACTTGACTCGAAATCAAGCGTAGGTGAATAGCCTACCGAGGGTTCGAATCCCTCCCTCTCCGCCAGAAGCTGATCTAAGCCATTCAATTGAATGGCTTTTTTCTTTTGTGCTGCCGTGCGGCCCATTAAACGGCCCACGAATGGTTCAAAATTCTTGGATTCCATCCTGCCGATACGGTGTTTCTCTTCGCCAGGCGGCACAAAAGCAAAAAGCCCGACTTGCGGGCTTCCCTTCTCGTTTGCAAGCGCAATCACGTCCGCTTGCGCAGCACCGGCTCCACCAGATAACCCGGCCGCAGCTCGATATCGGCATGCATGACGGCGTTTTCAAATCGACGCTGTAGCTTCTGCCCGTTCGGGCTGCTGGCGATCATGCGCCGGAAGTTGCCAATAGCCGATGCGCCTGGCGGCCTGGGCTTCCAAGGGTCAAGCCCGACGAATGCAGCGGCGCTATGGCTGTCGAGTATCAGGCCTTCCGCCGCCTCGTCGCTGACGCGGTAGAGCTGCTGCAATACCCACACCCGTAACAATAGCGGCCGTGAATGACAGGGACGGCCGCCACGTGGGCCAGTAGGTGGCTGCTCGATCAGTTCCGCCAGGCTATCCCACGGTATCACGCTATCAATACGCTCCAGAATATCGGCTCGTGCCGGCCTACGTGCCGCCGGCCATGCAACCGAAGTAAACAGGCTTTTGTTCTTCATGTTTGGCTGTCTCCACAAAAACTAGGAATTCACCGGGTTGATTGAAAGTGAACCATTTCAGATATAGGGTTCACCATGTTTAGCGTCCGCCCACGTCCGAAAATGCGGGGTTCGAATTACCCGTGAGGGGGATGGCTTGGGAGGACCCGTAAATATCTGGCAAGGTGAACGCAGTCATGCCAGCCCCCAGCCCTGCCAGCATGGATGACTGCCGATAGCCAGTCCGGCTTGCCGCGCCAACATCACAAAGCACTTGATTGCCTCAATGCTGTCAGCCGCCTGTTGATGCAGTTCATCCCGCTCATTGCCGGGGCACTGGTCGCAGCCGTAGGCATCGGCGATGGCATTCACCAGATGTTGCACGGCAACAAAAAACCGGCGCTTGCCGGTTTGGTCTTGTGGCAGTGCGGCACAATCGGCAGCATCTGACGGCAGCGCAAACACCTCTTGTTCACCCCTTTCCGGGGCGGGTGTAGGGGTACCCCCCCCTGTTTTCGAAGTGTTTAAAGTGTTTACGCCTTTATAATCAGTGACTTGTAAGTGTTTACTTTTTGGGTCAAAGTGTTTAATAAACACTTTCTCTGCTTCTGGTTGGGCGGCAGCTTTTTCGATTAGATCAAGCATGGATGCGGGTTGCAGGCTATTTTCAGTCATCCATGCCCCCCATCACCGCAGAGAGCTGCGAACCGTCTACAACGTACACGCGGCCGGGGCATTCCACCTTGTGCAGACCCACATTACGCGGTGGCTGGCTGGCCTTGCCATCGCTGCCGGGGATCAGGATGTTATGTTGCAACAGCACACGATTTGCTTGCCGATACGACAACCCGGCAAACACATCCTTGGCCCATGATTCACTGAATACGTAGTACAACCAAGTAGCCCCATCATCCAGCGAATAGCCCGGCTCGCCCACTACTGGCAAACCATCGCCGGGCCGCTGCATCCAGCGATAGCCTACGCGGGATAGCGTCTTGCCCTTGTGGTTGTCCGCGTCGCTGTTCTTGTCGTCGGTCAACCGGGTAAAGCGGCCTTCGCCGTGCGCCTCCAGAAAGCCGGCCAGCCGCTTGATCATGTCACGCTCTTCGGTGCTGCTTGCCGTGCCGCGCTGGTGCAGCCACACCCGGAAGCACTCACCCGCTGCAGCCATCGCAGCACCAGCAGCCCAGCCCGTGACACCCCAGCGGGTGGCCAGCTCGCCACCGATGCCGACCAACGCAAACCGCGCCGCTGCCCGGCTAACCTGCCCATGCGCCCCGCCCGGTACAAGTTGAGCAATGAACGCATCTTGATTGCTGCGAATCTCTGCCGCCAAGCCGGTCTTGTGTGACACCAGAGCATGCAGGAAAGCCCGCCCGGCGCTGCCGTAGTGTTTGCCGGTAATCGCCTTGATCTGGTTCGACAGCGCTGCGCCATCGGTCAGCCCGTGCAATTCATCGAACAAGCCACGATCCGGCAAAGGCAGCGACAGAAGCCGCATTTCCAGCCCGGCAAAGCCTTGTTTGCCGACACTAGCCAAATGTTGCAGCAGGGTTAACTCACCAGCCGAGAAGAACAGCAGACGCCAGCTTGCCGCCTTGCGTAGTCCGCCGGTATCGGTGGCGCGGGCCTTGGCTTTGCCGTTACCCAGCATATAAACCGTCTGATCGATGATACGGGGGTCACATTCCTTGATTTCATCCAGTGGCAACAACGTATCGGCATAAGCACGGGCGATACCCTCAAGCGCGTTGTCTGTCGCTCTCCAGGTCTTGCTGTAGTCCGCCGGCTTGCCCCACACCGAAGCCGCCATCGATAGCAGTGTCGATTTGCCTTGGCTGCTGTTGCCATAGACATGAAACCCGCCCGATTCCGCGCCAATCAATTCCAGCAGCGGCCCGGCAAAAGCGGCCGAAGTGGCGAACAGCAGCAGCGGATTACCAACACACAGCGCCGCCAGCCGAGCAGCTCTGCATCAACCATGAAACGATGGACATATTCCGGGAGGCGTTCGAGGGGGGCAACAAAACAACACCAAGAAAGGTTATCAGGCTGAAATTGGCGGAAACATACGGCTTATCCCCATCCCGAATTGACGATATTTTATCCGGCCGCAAGCCACGAAAAACGCAAACAAAATAAACCCGGACAAACGCCCCATTTTGTCCGGGCTGTTTCTGCTTAAAGCGTTACCGCAACGCAAATAACATGGCTCTACACCCAACGGCGCACGTTGGGCCTTTAAGGAAAAGGAGCCATGCAAATGCAACACAAAACCCAATCCGCCACCAACGTGGCAAGCAACCCCACCCCGGCGGAAATCGCCGCCATTCGCAAAGAAAACCCTGTTAGCGCTGGCCTGAACGGCTTGCCGGATCGCGTCATGTTGCGCCCGGAAGTTGAAATGGCTGTGGGCCGTAAAAAATCGTGGATTTATGCCGCCGTGGCGCGGCAGGAATTTCCGGCGCCGTTCTCGCTGGGCGGCCGCCGTGTGGCGTGGTGGCTCTCTGATATCGCCATATACCTGGAATCCTTGAAGCGCAAGCAGTAGGAGGCCGCATGATGACTCATAACCTGTCTGAATTCGACGTGCAAGAAGCCGAAAGGCGCGCTTGGGTCTGCTTATCTGCTTCTGCCTGGTGGCGCGCCTCGATAGGGTCGGCGCCGCGCTTGGCTAGCACGCGGGCCTCGGTCGCCAGTTGCCGTGCGTCAGCCAATGAAATTTCGGGATACGGCCCAAGACCCATCTCACGCTGCTTGCCCTGCAGCATGAAGCGATACATCCACGACTTGGCGCCGGTAAATCCTACCTTACGGGGATGGTGGAACTATTACGCGACGTTCTATGTAAGC
>CAZBWH010000075.1:0-14906 GCA_964495595.1 uncultured Burkholderiales bacterium
CCTTCAAGGTACGCTTGATCTTCAGCAAATCCCAAGCGGCCTCGCCCTTTGATTCACCCGGTTTTTTCACTTCTACCAAATACATGTCATGCACCATGCGGCCATCTTCGCGAACATATCCGTCCTTGGCAAAAAAGTCGTTGACGCGTGTTGCCTTCATTTTTGCCATCACATCATCAGAGGTATCACCACCGGCAGCCTGTACCGCTTTCAGGTAATGCAGAACAGCGGAATAAACGCCAGCTTGCGAGGATGTAGGCATCTTCTTCATTTGTGCATAGAACTTTTTCGACCAGTCACGGCTTTCTGCATCCCGATCCCAATAGAAACCAGCGGTAAACTTCATGCCCTGAGCCATATCCAACCCCAGAGCTTTAATATCCGAATCAAAAACCACCATTCCTATAGGCTCTTGTGTTTCAGTAAACAAACCAAATTCGCGCGCCTGTTTTACTGCGTTGACAAAATCCCCGCCGGCCTGGGCAAAGATAATACCATTGGCGCCCTGTTCCTGGGCCTTGAGCAAATAGGGGGTAAAATCAGTCGATGATGCTGGCACCTTGATTGGCGGGAAGAAAATCTTGCCACCTTTCTTGCGAACCATATCGGCAGCAAAAAAGATATCTTTGGAAAATGCCTTATCGGTCTTGTCGCCGTAGTCGGTCACCATGATGGTATATGTCTTGATGCCGTCGGCCAGCAGCTCTTTCAAAGTGCCGTGCGAAATCGCATACGAGTCATAGACCCAGTCCAAGGTATAACGCGTACACTCTTCGTTGGTCAACGCCGAGGTTGCAGCACCCGTCTTGATTGCTATACGCTTCTGCTCTGCGGCGTATTTGGAAACGGCGGTTGCAACCTGGGAATTCATCAGCTCGACAACCATATCGACCTTGGTTCTGTCTTTTTCAAACCAACGCTTGGCAATTGCCAAGCTGGTGTCGACGTCGTTTTTATGATCATCAAAGATCACTTCAACGCGTTTGCCGTTTACCTTGCCGCCAAAATCCTTGACTGCCATCTGCGCAGCATAAACTGCACCGCGCCCGCCTACGTCGGCATAAACGCCAGACATGTCTGTCAACACGCCGATTTTGACCACATCGTCCGACACCCCTGCTGCCTGCCCGAATGGCGCGATTGCCAACGCAATCAAAGAAGCCAGAAGTTTGACGGAATTATTCTTCATCTGTTGTCCCTCACATTGAGTGATTGCCCGGCACCGGGTAGTTTAGCTTGTTCTTATATTAGCAGCTGATAGCGCAACAAGCCAAATCGACAAAATACTCTATTCGCCTTCAAAAAAAAGGGAAGACCAACGTCTTCCCTTCTTTATACAACAAACTGCTTAAATTACAGCGCCTGAATGATGCCTGCGGCGCCCATACCGGTACCGATACACATGGTCACCATACCGTACTTTCCTGCCATGCCTTTACGGCGCATACCGTGCAACAGGGTCGCAGTGCGAATCGCGCCAGTTGCACCCAGCGGATGGCCCAAGGCAATCGCACCGCCCAGCGGATTGATCAGGCTGGTATCCAGATCCAGATCACGGATTACTGCCAACGCCTGAGCTGCAAACGCTTCATTCAGCTCCATCCAGGCGATATCGCTCTTCGACAGACCTGCAATCTTCAACGCAGCCGGAATCGCTTCTTTCGGGCCGATACCCATGATTGCCGGTGGAACGCCTTTAACTGCGAAGGAAATGAACTTGCCCAGCGGGGTCAGGTTAAACTGCTTCAGGATCTTTTCCGAAACCAGAATTACCGCACCAGCCCCATCGGACATCTGCGAACTGTTACCCGCAGTCACCGAACCCTTGGCATCAAATACAGTCTTCAGCTTGGCCAAACCTTCCAGAGTCGTGTCCGGACGCGGCCCCTCGTCGTTGGTCAGGGTTTTCTTGACGTATTCCACTTCGCCAGTAGCCAGATTCGGGATACGGTAGGTCACGTCCAGCGGAGTAATTTCATCCTTGAATTCACCTGCGGCGATAGCAGCAGCAGCACGGCGATGCGACTCAACAGCAAACGCATCCTGATCTGCGCGCGATACATTCCACTGCTGAGCAACTTTTTCTGCCGTCAGGCCCATGCCATAAGCGATGGCAAAGTTTTCGTCTTTGGCAAACACTTCCGGATTGATGGAAACCTTGTTTCCCATCATCGGTACCATCGACATCGATTCTGCGCCGGCAGCGATGACAACATCGGCTTCGCCGGTACGGATACGGTCTGCAGCCATTTGCACGGCATTGATACCGGACGAGCAGTAACGGTTGATGGTTACACCACCCACCGTGTTCGGCAAACCGGCCAACAGCACGCCGATGCGCGCCATGTTCAGGCCTTGTTCCGCTTCCGGGAACGCACAACCCACAACACAGTCTTCGATCAGGTTCACATCCAGCGCCGGCACCTGAGCCAGCGCACCCTTGATTACGTGAGCCAGCATGTCATCCGGACGCACGTTACGCATCATGCCGCGCGGAGCCTTACCCACCGGGGTACGGGTCGTCGCGACGATGTAAGCTTCTTGAACTTGCTTGGTCATTTAAACAATCTCCAAATTCAGTATCTGTACAACAAACCTTGGTTTAGGCCTCCGCCAACATGCGGCGGAGGTAAATACTTGCGTCCGTATCAATTGCGGAGCGGTTTGTTGTTTTGCAGCATGTAGAAGATCCGTTCTTGCGATTTCGGGTTCTTCAGCAGGCTGATAAAGGCTTTGCGCTCCAGATCCAGCAGCCACTGCTCATCGACCAGCGTACCTGCTTCAACGTCACCACCGGTCATCACGTCGGCGATGGTTGCAGCGATGTGATAATCGTGAGCGGAAATGAAGTTGCCTTCTTTCATATTGGTCAGCTGACCGCGAATCGAAGCAGCACCTGCACGACCTGCAACCGGAATCGCCTTCAGTTTCAACGGCGGACGGTAGCCAGCTTCAGCCATCGCTATAACCTGCGACTTGGCAACGTGCAGCAACTCGAACTCGTTGAATACGACCAGATCGGTCTTGCGCAGGAAGCCGATTTCCTGGCCTTCCTGAGCCGAAGTACCTACCTTGGCGGTTGCAATAGCCAGGAAATAGTCTTTCAGCGCGGCGAATACATCGCCCTTGGCTTCCTGAGCTGCACGTACCGCGAATTCCTTACAACCGCCACCGCCCGGCAACAGGCCCACGCCTACCTCAACCAGACCGATATAAGTTTCGAGGTGAGCAACGATCTTGTCGCAGTGCATCGCGAATTCGCAGCCGCCACCGAACACGTAGTTTTTGGTTGCGGCAACGGTCGGAATGTTGCTGTAGCGCAGGCGCATCGAAGTTGCCTGAAAAGCCTTGACCGACTCGTCGATTACATCCCACTGGCCAGCCATGAACGACGGGCCCATTGCCATCAGATCAGCACCAACCGAGAACGGATCTTCGGTTTGCCAGATTACCAGGCCTTTGTAGCCGGCTTCAGCAATGTCAATTGCCTTGTTGACGGCTTCAATCACAGTCGGGCCAATTGCGTGCATTTTGGACTTGAAGGAGATGATCAGCACACCATCACCTTGAGTCCATACACGTGCGCCATCGTTTTCGTAAACGGTTTCGCCGTATACCGGTGCAGCTTCGCCGATCAGGCGAGCCGGGAACAGCTGACGCTTATAAACCGACAGAGTCGAACGCGGTACCATGGCGTTTTTCGCCGGGCTGAACGAGCCTTCGGCACTGTGCAGCGCGTCGCGCTCGAACACCCAGGCCGGCAATGCGGCGTTGGCGATGGTCTTGCCGGCTTCGATGTCAGCCTTAACCCATTCGGCAACAGTCTTCAGCCCTGCAGCCTGCCAGGTTTCGAACGGGCCTTCGCTCCAGCCGAAGCCCCAGCGAATGGCCAAGTCAACGTCACGCGCATTGTCGGCGATATCAGCCAGATGCACGGCGATGTAGTGGAACACGTCGCAGAAAGTCGCCCACAGGAATTGAGCTTGCGGATGATTCGACTCACGCAATGCTTTGAGCTTGGCGGTGACATCTTTGCTCTTGAGGATTTCCTTGACGCCATCGTCGCCCTTTACGCCAGTTTCAACGTAAGCACCAGTCTTCGGATCCAGAACCAGTTTGGTCTTGCCATCACGCTTGTAAATACCTGCCTTGGTTTTCTGACCCAACGCACCGGCTTCGATCAGTTTGGTCAACCATTCCGGGGATTTGAACAGCGGATGCCACGGGTCATTCGGCAGGGTGTCCTGCATGGTCTTGACCACGTGAGCAAAGGTATCTAGACCGACCACGTCAGCGGTGCGGAAAGTAGCCGACTTCGGACGGCCCAAGCGTGGGCCGGTCAGGTCGTCAACCACATCGAAGCGGATACCGAATTTGTCGGCATTGTGGATACACGCCAGCATCGAGAACACACCGATGCGGTTTGCGACAAAGTTCGGGGTATCTTTGGCGCGAATCACACCTTTACCCAGCGTGGTCACCAGAAACTCTTCCAGTTGATCCAGCATTACAGCTTCAGAAGTGGCACACGGGATGATTTCAACCAGGTGCATGTAGCGGGGCGGGTTAAAGAAATGGATGCCACAGAAACGGCTGCGCATCGACTCCGGGCAACCTTCAGCCAGCGTGTTGATCGACAGGCCGGAAGTGTTGGTTGCAAAAATCGCGTTGGCGCCCAGAAACGGAGCAACTTTCTTGAACAGATCCAGTTTCCAGTCCATGCGCTCTGCGATCGCCTCAATCACGATATCGCATTCGCGCAGCAGTTCCAGGTTCTGATCATAATTGGCCGGAGTGATGAAATCGGCTTTTTCTTTGCGGCCAACCGGCGACGGCTTCAGTTTTTTCAGATTGTCGATCGCTTTGAGAACGACACCGTTCGGATTGCCTTCTTTTGCCGGCAGATCGAACAATACCACCTCAACATTGGCATTCGCCAGATGCGCAGCAATCTGCGCACCCATGACACCGGCACCCAGAACGGCTACCTTGCGAACCACAAATTTGGGAGTCTGAGACATAGCTTCCTCAAGAGTGAATTAAAACAACATGAAGTCAACCAACCAAATGCAACTTCAAGTACCAGTGGACACGGCCGCCCGATCAATTGCCAGCGGATATGCCGACTACACGCACCTGGCTGGATTCCAGCAATTCAGGCATGATCAATCAGCCAGATTAGCACACCTGTCAGCAACCGCAATCCCGCGGCACCTCACGCAATGTGCCATCAAGTGACACGGCTACATAGGTCAACATTGCCTCAGTAACCTTGACACATGTGACCAAGTCAGGGTGTCGCTGAGCATATACTTCGACCTTAACCGTGATGGATGTTTTGCCAACCCTCAGTCGTTCAGCATAAAAGCTGACCAGATCGCCAACATGAACCGGCTGATGGAACTGGAAAGCGTTAACGGCGATAGTATTGACCGCACCCAACGCACAGCGCTGCGCTTCGATACTGCCCGCGATATCGCACTGCATCATCATCCAGCCGCCAAAGATGGCACCATCTGCGTTTGTGTCGACTGGCATTGGCATGATGCGCATGATGGGCATCCGGTCATCCGGCAATGTACAAACCTCGATTTCGGTCATGTCAATCCAGTCTCTGAAAACACTACTTGGCTGCTGGCGCCAACAGGCCGGCCACAACATAAGGCACGACCCTCCGGACGATTTCCTGGGGGTCGCGTGCACCAGGCACGTTGTGCAATGACATCATGCGAGTCACATCGTTACCTGCAAATGCATAAAAAATCGTACCCATGGCGAACTGCAATCGCCAGAGTATTTCATCATTGTCCAGTTGGGGCAGCGCTTCGGCAAGTGCTTGGTGATAACACTCGATTACGTCGGAATAAAGCGTAGGCAGAATTTCGCGCAAGGCACTGTGAGGTTCGGCAAAGGCCCGTGACATCATGCGGATGAAGATGATGCCTCCTCGCGCAGGATCCTTGGCAAGGCGAATAGCAGGCTTCAGAAACGCTTCAACAATTCGACTCACCCCCTGAGCCCCATCAAGCCCCTTGCCGATCAAACGCAACTCTTCGATGCACTCCTGATTATAGGGCGCCAGTCGACGAGAAACGACCCCTTGATACAGGACTTCCTTTGAGCCAAAGTGGTAGTTCACTGCAGCCAAGTTTACTCCAGCGCGCTGGGTAATCATGCGCAACGAAGTTGCCTCAAACCCCGACTCGACAAACAATACCTCTGCAGCATCCAGTATTCGAGTCGCCGTGTCTTTGCCACTATCGGAAAATGACATAATATTTTCTTGCCGCGCACAAATCAAACGATTGTTTGAAACATACGTTTGCAATGTACGCTTGTCAATCTCTTTTCATGATGCAGCGCAGCAAAACAGCTGCAATTTTTTTGTTGCCAGCTATCCATGCCGGCAGCAACCTGCGGCGCATCTACCCAACCATGAAAGCCTATTGTCGATGCGAGTAGTTATTCTGGGAGCGGGAATCATCGGCGTAACTAGCGCTTGGTATCTGCGCAATGCAGGTTTTGATGTCACCGTAATCGACCGGCAGTCTGAAGTGGCCAAAGAAACCAGCCATGCCAATGGTGGGCAAGTCTCTGTCAGCCAAGCCGAACCATGGGCAAATCCCGAAGCAATACGCAAGATCGTTAAATGGCTTGGGCGAGAAGATGCACCGTTGCTATTCCGAATGCGCGCAGACATCGGTCAGTGGCTCTGGGCTTTGCGCTTTTTAAGGGAATGCACTCATAACCGCCATATTCGACATATGCGATCACTGGTAAGTCTGGGGCTATTCAGCCGCCAATGCTTGCAAAAATTGCGCTCCCGTATTGCGCTGAACTATGAACAGCAATATCTTGGCATTCTTCAGCTTCACAGCAACACCCGAGATTTAGAATCTGCGATTGAGACTGCACGACTGATGTCTGAATGGGGCCTTGAGCGAACATTGGTCAATACGCATGAAATGTGCAAGATCGAGCCGGCTCTTGCTTCGTGCGCCCAATCATTGCTCGGCGGAATTTATTGCCCATCAGACGAATCTGGCAATGCGCATATTTTCACCAAGCAACTGGCGGCCCATGCGCTTGAAGCAGGAGTATCGTTTGCGCATGATTGTTCAATTCGTCGCTTCAACACCGCTGGAAACAAGATTCGATCGGTCGAACTATTGCAATCCGGACATGCCAGCCCGCACACGCTAACCGCCGATGCATTTGTAGTGGCATTAGGTAGTTATAGCCCGCTATTGCTTGCACCATTGGGTATCAAAATCCCAATCTTCCCAGTAAAAGGGTACTCGATCACAGTCCATCTGAATAACGGAACCCAAGCCCCTTTCACCAGTCTGACCGATGAAAGTCACAAACTCGTCTTTTCGCGACTGGGCAACCGACTTCGCGTCGCAGGAACGGCTGAACTCACTGGCTATGACACCACTATCCGACAATCTCGTTGCCAAGCGATTCTCGCAAGAACGATTAACCTGTTTCCTTCGCTTGGCAACGCTTCACATATTGACTACTGGTCCGGGCTACGCCCGGCAACACCGAATAATATGCCACTGATCGGTCGGCACCCCGACTGGGAAAATCTGTACCTCAACACGGGGCATGGCACGCTTGGCTGGACTCTCAGCTGCGGTTCAGCCGCCGCTCTGGCGGATCTGATGCAAGCCAGACATCCCGACGCTGACTTTCCTTTCCTTGCCAGCCGTTCATTTTGAGAATCTAAGCAGCTCACATCTGACCTTGTACTTGCAAGTGCCAGAGCATGCTGGGAGCAATCAAAAAAATGTATTGTATAGAGAGTCATGCCTTGTAGTGCCAGCAAAGGACTTGCATCCTCAAGTAAGGACACCCTGCTGGGTACACCCATAAAAAAAGGCTGCGACAGCAGCCTTTTTAGCTTAAGCAAGCCAAACTTATGCCTGAGGAACCACGACCACGGTTACGTTTGCTACCACATCATGGTGCAGAGCAACCGAAATCGGATATTCTCCAATCGCCTTGAACGGCCCCTCTGGCAAACGAACCTCCATCTTGGCCACTTCAATACCCGATTTAGTAATGGCGTCAGCGATGTCAATATTGCCAACCGAACCAAACAATCGGCCATCAACCCCAGCCTTCTGAGCGATTTCTACGCGATAACCTTCAAGCTTCTCGGCACGAGCCTGGGCTATGACCAGTTTCTCCGCCTGCACTTTTTCAAGTTCGACCCGGCGTACCTCGAATTCTTTCAGATTGCTCTCGGTAGCACGCTTCGCTTTGCCTGTGGGAATCAGGAAGTTACGTGCGTAACCATCCTTAACCTTAACCACATCGCCCAACTGCCCCAGGTTGGCAACTTTTTCCAGCAGAATGATTTGCATCTTGTCGGTCTCCTGTTATTTAGTGCAGATCAGTGTAAGGCAGCAAAGCCAGGAAACGGGCACGCTTGATCGCTGACGACAGTTGGCGCTGATAACGAGCCTTGGTGCCGGTGATGCGGGCCGGGATGATCTTGCCGTTTTCGGAGATGAACTCTTTCAGGACGTCTACATCTTTGTAGTCGATCTGCTTCACGCCTTCGGCGGTGAAGCGGCAAAACTTTTTGCGCTTGAACAGATTACGGGACATTTCAAACCTCTTTAATCAATATCGAATTTCATTGACGTGCAACACAAGCTGTGCATTTTTCAGGCTGCGAGCCGCTACAAAGCCGCTCACGACGCATTCACGCCCCGGCGCTTGACGGCTGACTTGCTCGGCCAGTTGGCCTACTGCCATCGCTGGCACTTCGCAGCGCACCATCCGGGCAGCTCCTGCTTCCATCTGAGTAGAGCCGTGAACAATGCTGAAGTTCACAATCGGAATCCCGGCAGGGGTAAACCGGAGCGGTTCGAGTTGCGCAAGCTGTCCTTGCAGCTCAAACCGGTTGCACGTCATGCGGGAATCATGCAGCGGCCGGAGCGGCAGCAGCTTCTGTGCCTTCGAGCAGCGAACGCGCTTTCTCTTCTTTCATCATTGGTGAAGGCGCAGTGACAGCCTCATCCATCTTGATGGTCAGATGGCGCAGCACGGCATCATTGAATTTGAATGCGTGCTCCAGTTCATCCAGAATGGACTGCGTGCATTCAATATTCATCAACACGTAGTGTGCCTTGTGAATTTTCTGGATCGGGTAGGCCATCTGGCGACGCCCCCAATCTTCCAGGCGGTATATTTTGCCGCCGTTGTTTAGAACCATCGATTTGTAGCGCTCGACCATGGCCGGCACCTGTTCGCTCTGATCCGGGTGAACGATGAATACGATCTCGTAATGACGCATAACTTCTCCTTTTGGTTAAAGCCTTCCGCTTGCGTCTGCGGTAAGGCAAGGGACAAAAAATTAAGCCGATTATTTTATTGCTTAGGTAGAACCTAAGCAAGCATTTTCATTCAGCCGGGCGGCTGAATGCTGTTGCATAACAAACCAGCACCAGCTATCGCCGACCTCCAACCTTGATGATCTTCATCGTATTGGTCGTTCCTACTTGTCCGACAACATCGCCCACGGTCATGACAACCAAGTCGCCAGGTTGAACCAACCCGCTTTGCAACAGCTCGAGTTCAGCATCCAGCAACAACTGATCACTATGCTTGGCGTGGTACACCATGTTCATCGGAAATACATCCCGATAAAGGGCCATCCGGCGATAGGCATCCTGTTCTGGCGTGAGGGCATAAATCGGCACGCCACAATTGAGCCGCGACATCCACAAGGCCGTTGAGCCCGTCTGGGTCAATGCTGCAATCGCCTTAACCTTCATGTGGCTGGCGGTAAATAAGGCCGCCATGGCAATCGCCTGATCGACACGCACGAATTCACGCTGCAGCACTTCGCGGTCAATCGAATAATCGGCTGACTTTTCCGCTTCCAGGCAAATACGTGCCATTGCCTCGACTGTTTCTACCGGATATTTCCCTGCGGCGGTCTCAGCTGAAAGCATGACTGCATCGGTACCATCCAGCACCGCATTGGCAACATCGGATACCTCGGCACGGGTCGGCACAGGACTGTGGATCATCGACTCCATCATCTGTGTCGCTGTAATAGCCAGCTTATTTTTTTCGCGCGCCATCCGGATCATGCGCTTTTGCAATGCCGGTACGGCTGCATCACCCACTTCGACGGCCAGATCACCCCGGGCAACCATCACTCCATCACAAGCATCCAGAATTTCTTCAAGATTGGTAATGGCCTCAGCCCGTTCGATCTTGGCAATCAAAGCCCCCTTCCCTCCCGCTGCACGCAACAGGGTGCGTGCCATATACATATCGGCACCGCTTTTGGGGAAAGACACCGCGACATAATCTGCCTGCAGCAGTGCAGCTGTCTTGATGTCTTCCATATCCTTGGCGGTCAGCGCGGGGGCCGACAATCCGCCGCCCTGGCGGTTGATTCCCTTGTTATTGGACAACCGCCCCCCCACCCTTACCCTGCAGTGTATTTCGCTTCCCTGCACCTGGGTAACGTCGAACACCAGTCTGCCGTCATCCAGTAGCAGTACGGCACCGGGCGACACATCGCTTGTCAGTTCTTTGTAATCCAGGCCAACACGCTCCTGGCCACCCATCTCACAATCGGCATCGAGAATAAATGTATCGCCGTTGGCCAATTCAATGCTGCCGGTTTCAAATTTGCCCACCCGGATTTTCGGCCCTTGCAAGTCCACCATTACGGCGACAGGGCACGCCAGCCGTGCTGCAGCGTCCCGAACTCGCGTGGCCCGCTCAAGGTGATCCTCTGCCCTGCCATGCGAGAAGTTCAGCCGAACCATGTTGACCCCCGCTGCGAGCAAACGGGTAAGCACATCGGTGTCGGTTGATGCCGGACCCAGTGTGGCGACGATTTTGGTGCTGCGCTGCATGTTTCCCCCTGAATATAATTTCACGATTATTGCCCGATGCACGCCTGCTCGCGCTATTTCCGCCGGCCGTCATGCCTGGCCAGCAGCAGCAGGCCGACACCGACTGACAGCATGCCACCCATTTCCATGTGGTCTGGTTGCTCGCCCTGCTCTAGCCATGCGGCTAAAACGGCTAGTACCGGCACGGCCAAAGCATTCAGGCCAATGGTTCCAGCCGGTAGTTTTTGCAACGCACACATCCACACCCACCACCCCCAGCCTGAAGCCAACACGCCTGAATATGCAAGCGCAAACCAGAAATATGGAGATGGCTTCACGGGCTGCGATGGCATGACAGCCGACATACCCAACAGCAGAAGTGCCCCGAACGCCATTTGCCAAGCGGTCATACTCAGCAGATCCACATTAGCCAAACGAGGCCTCAGCCATTTTGCATACACTGTAGCAGCGGCCCAGCACACGCCTGACCCGATAGCCAGCGCCTTGCTCGCCAAACTACCTTGCATGTGGCCCGGATCAATAACGGCCCACATACCGGAAGTAGCCAACGCCAATGCCAACCACTGCAAACCAGCGACTTTTTCACCCAGCCAGTGCCAAGCAAAAAGCAACGTCCAGAAGGGCATGGTGTAAGCAAGAACGGCCACTTTACCTGCTCCACCATGATAAAGCGCCAGGTTACTCAGCAACATGAAACCACACGTTTGCAGCGAACCCAACCATAGCATGGGCAGCAGAGGTGGCCGGCATATGGGCCGGCCAGACAACCGCATGACAAGAAACAACACCAGGGCACCGACCAGAGCACGATAGGCAGCAAAATCAAACGCACCGATATACTGCAGTACGTTCTTGGTCACCACCCAGTTATATGCCCAGACCCCGACCAGAACCCCAAACAAGAAGCTCCCTTTCGGCAACGGCAACCGCGCAGCCGCTCGATCTAGCAAGGCGACCGGTCTGGCATGCCATGGCCGCACGGATCAAAGACTCGGCAACGGAACGCTGACCAGGCGGAACGGTTGCAAAGAGTATGCATCCCGTTGCGTTGACTGGCTTTCTGCCACATAGGCTGTGCCATTGACCACAGCGATGTTGCCCGGCCCGGTGATCGTTGATGCAAGAGTCGTAAGTGTACCGGCTTCACCCATTACGGCAATCAGCGTCAGATCGCCACTGGCCTCAGTCACCAGTAACTTGCGCTTGGCCATTGGCTTGATTGCTACCGGTGAGCGCAGAGGCCTGGGCAAGCAAATCTCAACCGGCAAGCCCGCACTACCATCCCAACGGACGGCCACCCGCTGCAATCGACCTTGGGCGTGAGACAAAAGAAATATGCCGCCCATATTATCCACCGAGAGCGCCGACCAGCGATAACCGCTGCCGGCAGAGGCATCTCCAGACAGCCAGACCGAGGGACCAGCATCTCCTCTTTTGATCCGTAATACACGCATATTGGCCTGATCCAGCGCATACAACGTACCGTCACGCCCTACTGTAGCGTCTGCACAATCCCCGTTATCATTCAGTAGATAATCGCTACGCACCATACCGCTTCGTGCGTCAATCAGCTGAAGTCTTGCAGCCGAGTCAGTTTGCGGCACACATGCCCACACTGCCTGCAGTCTGTCATCGAACACAAAGCTCTTGATTGAGCCAAAAGGTAACGACTCTTTTATATCTCCTGCAGATCCAATCCGCACGATGCCAGACCGAGTACCGACATAGAGCGTACCGTCACGACTTGCTGTCACGGCTTGCGGAGACAGCAGGTTGCCTGGCAACACAATATCTGCGCCAGCCACGCCCGACAATACGGCCAAGATAGCAATAACGGCCAACCACCTCGAAGAGGATTTCCTGCCAAAAATCATCGCGGCCCCACTGCCTCAAAACTGATAATGCGCTCCGACTCTCAGCACCGGTTGCCAGTGATTGAAGATCGGTACGGCAAACAGCTTATGGACCTCACTCTGCAATTGTTGGGACTCATCCCGTTCAACGTTATATTTCAGATTACTGCACTGCAGCTGGTTCACCTTTGTGTTGTTACAACTTGCAGCCAAAGAGGCAGCAAGAGAGGTCAGTTGCTGAAGGCCAACATCCAGGCTGAAATTCCATCGCTGTGCAGGCCGTAACGGATTTCCCCAACCGATTCCGATATAAGTCGAATTTTTCGGCAAATCGGTACTACCGGACACACCTGCAACCCAGGATTCATCGTAGTCATTGGCATTCAATCGGTATTTTCCATCCGTCGGAACAGCATGATAACGAAGCCCCCCACTGTTACGGATCATGCCGCCGGTGACATGGAAGCCACTTTCAAATGGAAAATAGCTCGCCTTGAATCCCACCGAGCGGGTGCTTTGCTCCACCTTGTAGCGCACATCGCTGACGGAGCGCTCGCCATTGAGCCGCACCGCACTAAAACCCAGGGAAACATTCAAGGATTCAGTCAGTAGATAGTTCAGCTCTACCCCGGCCCCATCGGTGCCTGCGATCACGCCAGCAGAATAGCCATCCGCCTGCACAGGCAAAGCGACCCACAGCAGGCATGCCATCCAGCCAGCTTGAATGGTTGTTTTCATTGTCTTACCCTTCCTCGAACTAGTAACTGGCACACCGAAATCAGCTGACATCACGACCGACAGATGAAGCATCGGTGTCCTGGGCCCGCAAGAACAAAGGCAAATCGCCGGCCAGATCCGGCTGCACCTCGGGCACAATACGGATATCGCCCACTTGGCAATCCCGGAACAAAGCTACTACGTTGTCGCAAATCAGCTCGACCGAATCCAGTGGATGTAACGGCCACACATATCCCTCCCAACGCTCACTGTTCTCCTTGGCACTTATCGTAATCCGCAATTCGTCACCCAAGTGGGAGGCCAGCACAGCAACAGGTGTCTCGCCCGCCTGCCTGATTTTTCGGATCGTCCGGCTTGCCATAAGCTGCAAGCCCGCCTCTTGGCGTGCGAATCGCCCGCTATGCATGGCCTGCAAGAGCGGCTGAGGGGGGCGCGGAATCGCCATGATTGACAATTTGTCCTGCTTCATCTGCCGATTGATTTCTTCTGACAACTTGAGCCCCCATTGGCTGGCATCACCGCCCAACTTCACTCCAGTAGAAGATCCTTCGCGCTCGATAACCACGCCAACCAGAAAACGTAGCCATACTCCCTCGTCTTCCACAACCATCTCATCCGGCTGAAGCTGAACGGGGACCCCACGCACGGCATCCTTCAGATGACGCACCCAACGCGCCACCTGTGGTAGCGACCATTGCTGCAGGGTACGCAGGGACAGCAACACAGGAGACAGGCCGACTTCTCTATCGCTGGCAATCACACCACTGTCAGCAAGAATCGACAGCACAGGTTTGATATCCTGCAGCTGGCTCGCTACTTTAATTCCGCCACGAACACCGGCGGCCACCAATAACAGCGGCAGTGCAAATACCACGGCACGAGCGGGCTCACCGCCACCGCTCTCGACCAACTCACGCAACTCATCCCACAAATACTTGTACGCCTCTTGAGCAGGAGACAACTGTAGCGCCTGCTCAAGCCCGGCGGCATCATCTTGCTGCAATGACAGATCAAGCAAAGCGGACAGCTCCCTGCCGGCAACATCTCGCTCTGACTGCTCCCGTGCAGTGAGCACACACATCACTTGCCTGATGATTTCATTCTTTGCATCAACACGGGGAAACTGACGAGGATCGGGTAAATACATTGATATTCCTAACTTCACGCAGAACAGGTAATGGCAAACAAGCGATAGCCGACATTCTATACGTTGAAAACAAGCAATGCCGAAAGACGACCTGGGTGATGCCCAGTGTAGCCTGACAATAGGTGAGACTATTATACATACAAACAATAGCTTGCCAGTTCCTGATTATGTTCCTACCTCAGCCAGCAAACCGATTTTGAGCTAAATTTAAGCGAAGATAGCAGTAATCAGGAGTGGCGATGTCGATCAATCCCATCCAGTTTCAGAAGGGTTTGT
>CAZBWH010000076.1:0-14686 GCA_964495595.1 uncultured Burkholderiales bacterium
GGTCATATGACTTGCCACCGGGCAGGCTCTACGCACAGCCCTCCCGCTCTCTCCTGATACCAATCCTGCAGCACCCACCGTCTGCATTCATACCCGTCCACGTCCAGCGTATGGCATGCCGGGCGATGGGTGTGGCCGTGGATCATGTCGTGCGCATCCGGAAAGAGGCGGAACAGGTCGGCAACGGCGAGAGGGTTTACGTCCATGATGCTGGCAGATTTTTGCTGCTTGGAAGTTTCGCTTTTCCGGCGCATGTCTTCGGCAATCGCCTTGCGTACGGATAAGGGTTGCGCAAGGAACCGGGCTTGCCATTGCGGGTCACGCACCATGGCGCGGAACTGCTGATAGGCGGCGTCATCGGTGCACAGTGCGTCGCCGTGGGTGAGGATGGTGGGGCGGCCGAATATTTCGAGGCGGAAGGGGTCGGGCAACAGAGTGATGCCCGTGGCGCGGGCAAAGGCGTCACCCAGCAGGAAGTCACGGTTGCCATGCAACAGGCAGAGTTGTGGAATCCGCTCGGAGAGGCGGCGTAATTCGTCGACGATGCTGCTATTGAATGCTTCATCCAGGTCATCATCACCAGCCCAGTATTCGAAAAAGTCACCGAGAATATACAAGGCTTGGGCGGCAGGAGCGGTTTCACGGCAAAAACGACGAAAGCGCGCTACGGTATCGGGCTCGTCTGCATTCAAGTGCAGGTCGGAGATGAACAGGATCGGGGACATGCGTTTGCTCGGAAGGGCAGCAAGACGGCCGGCTGTTGCCAGACGGCCGCAAGGGGCAAAGGCACCGGCAGCAGCGGAGCCTGCTGCCGGCTGGCGGTTAAATCAGTCGACGATTTCAGCCTTGACGATCACAACGTCTTCTACCGGGACATCCTGGTGAAAGCCTTTGGAGCCAGTCTTGACCTTTTTGATCTGGTCGACCACTTCGGTGCCTTCGACTACCTTGCCGAACACGGCGTAACCGAACCCGCGTGGGTCGGGCGAGCTGAAGTTTAGAAAGTCGTTATTGGCCACATTAATGAAAAACTGCGCGGTGGCCGAATGCGGGTCAGGCGTACGGGCCATGGCCAGCGTGTAGGGTTCGTTTTTCAGGCCGTTTTGCGCTTCGTTCTGGATGGGCTCGCGGCAAGGCTTTTGCTTCAGGCCTGGCTCGAATCCCCCCCCCTGGATCATGAAGCCGTCGATCACGCGATGGAACACGGTGCCGTCGTAGTGCCCGTCGCGCACATACTGCAGAAAGTTCTCGGCCGACAGCGGCGCCTTTTCCGCTTCGAGTTGTATGAGGATGTCGCCCTGACTGGTGCTGAGCTTGACTTTGGTGGACATGTTTTTCCTTTCTGACGGGTGCTTACCCGTGTGGGTTACTGGCTGATGAGGGTGGCGTCTTCGATAACCACCGGCATGCGCGGTACGTTTTGATGCATGCCGCGGTTGCCGGTCGGAACGGCGACGATTTTGTTCACGACCTCCATGCCGTCGACGACCCGACCGAATACGGCATAACCGAATCCATCAGGTGATGGACGATTCAGGCTGCGATTATCGTTGACGTTGATGAAAAACTGGGCCGTTGCCGAGTTCGGGTCCATGGTTCGGGCCATGGCGATGGTGCCGACTTCGTTCTTCAGGCCATTGCCGGCTTCATTGATGATCGGCGCCCGAGTGGGTTTTTCGGTCATGTCGGCAGAAAAGCCACCGCCCTGGATCATGAATCCGGGAATGACGCGGTGAAAAGTGGTGCCTTTGTAATGGCCAGACTTGACGTAGGCGAGAAAATTGTCGACCGTTTTCGGTGCCTTGTCCTGGTTGAGCGCCAGACGGATGACGCCCATGCTCGTCTTCAGTT
The DNA here is from genome assembly GCA_964495595.1 of uncultured Burkholderiales bacterium. Lineage (GTDB taxonomy): Bacteria > Pseudomonadota > Gammaproteobacteria > Burkholderiales > SCOH01 > CALMFQ01. Next base: position 1,852 of record CAZBWH010000076.1, read on the forward strand.
CAACCTGAGGATCGGCAGCCCAACTGGTGACCGATGATGCAACCAGGGCAGCGCCCAAGGCCAGCTTGTGTAGCAGAGTCATGCTTTCTCCGGAAAGTAATGGGGAAAAACCGGCGCGCTCAGGCTGCGCCTTCGAATACGATACGCCAGCGGCCATCCTGCAATGTCCAGTATTGGCGCTTGCGGGTACTGGACTGATCCTGGCGTTGGTCGAAAGTCACGACTGCCATCGGCAAGGGTGCGGGATAGCGCAGCACGCTGATGTTTTCAATCTGCAAGGCACGTGCCGGACTGCTGGCCAGTTGTTTGCGCTGACGTGCCGACCAGTCGCCGAACCGGCGGCCGTCGACGGTGACTTCGCTGGCGTAGTGATTGAACACACGCTCGGGGTCGTTGGTAGCCCACGCCAGACGCCAGGCTTCGAGTTGCAGGTTGAGTTGCTTGCGTTCGAGCTGCCAGCGCTGCCGGTCGACCCATTCGATCCTGTCGGTGATCACCACCGGAGTAATACCGGTCTGCAACAGTGCACCGACCGTCTGCATATCCTGGTTGGTCAACACCACGCAGCCATTGCTGGCCAGCGGAGGACGGCTGTAGGTATCGCCGGGTGTGCCGTGCAGCCAGATGCCGTGGCCGCTGCGGCCATTGCGGCGATCCCATTCGTTGGGATAGGACAGTGGCCAGGCTCCGATGCCGAACAGCTCGGCGGCCTGGATACCCACCGAGCGATTGAGCTGCGCGCGCTCCAGCCGGCCGGTAACGAAATAGACCCCCAGCGGGGTGCGCTGGTCGCCTTCACGCGACTTTTCGTAACCTTTTTTGCCGATGGTGATGTAGTAGTCGGAATGATAGCGAGGTACGCCGTTGTCGTTGCGGTAGACGTACAAACGCAGACGGCTGGTATCGACCAGCAGCGCATATTGCTGCGCCGGCGGCATTTGCAGCAGGTTAGCCGGAATGGCGTTGATTGGTGGCGGGGCTTCGTAGCGCGACAGCCGCACCACGGCTTCGTGGCGCAGGTCATTGAGCATCGACGCATCGGCGCCTTCGACATTGCCGAACGAGGCCAGCGGGCGGGTGCGGGCGAGCAACAGGTCGCCCTTGATCAGGTTGGCCAGCCGGTAGTTCGGGGCGATGGCCAGCAGTTGCTCGATGCGCGACAGGGCGGCATCCAGGCGGTTGGCGCGGATATCGCGGATGGCGCCGACCAGCATGGTTTCCGGCGTCAGGGGCAACACCCGGCCGACCGAGGACGCCCGGCCCAGGTCAAAGGGCAGGTTGCTCATCGAATTGGCCGGATGCGGGGCGACATAAATCACGCCGGCGACGCACGCCAGCAGACGGAGGCCGGACTTCAGCCGGCTACGGCTTTGCTGCTTTAAAGACCACATTGTCAGCTCAACGTCCTACGCGTTCTTCAACAATCAACCACTTGCCACCGTTTCTGGCCAGCACCAGCGTTTTACCGGTGGCCGTTTTCAGGCTGTCCGACCGATAACGCTGGGTGAAGGTGACAATGGCCCGGCCATCATCGGCCAGCCTGACCTTGGGAGCATCCACATCAACCTCGATCCGCTTGGGCCGCGAGATGCGATCGCGGCGGTTGTCTTCCCAGCTCTTGCGGCTTTCGCCCTTGGGTGGCTGGAACTCCTTGGCATAGTACCCCAGATATGCAGCCACTTTCTGGCCCGACCAGGCTCCCGCCCAGCCGTTGACGGCTCGCAGCACCTCATCTGCCTGAGGCGAATCAGCCTGCTCGCGCGACTTGTCTGCCGGCTTTTCAGGTGATTTTTCGGCCTGCTTGTCGGCCTGCTTGTCGGCCTGCTTGTCGGCCTGCTTGTCGGCCTGCTTGTCCTGTGGTTTGTCCGACGCGCCCCGCTCTGCCGGATCAACTGGCTTGAACCGGGGTTCGGTCACTGGCGCCAGGCGCGGCGCCACCGCAGCGACAACGGCCGGGCGAGGGGCCACAGCCTGCGGTGCAAGGGCTACCGCTGCCGGGCTGCTGGCCGGCGACGGCCGCGATGCAGACACGGGCGGAGCGACTGCGGGCCGGCTGGCCGATGCCAGCTGGGCCGGGTTGGCGGCAGGTGGCAGCGGCGCAGCCTTGGCTGGCGATGCCGGCGCAACCTTGCTGAACAATTCGCGGATCAGGGACAGTTTGGTCAGTGCCGCAGCATTGGTCTTGTCCAGCTGCAATGCCTTGTCGTACGCCTGGCTGGCCATCTTGGCATAAATATCACCAAGATTTTCGTGCGCTACCGCGTAACTGGGATGCGTCTGGATCGCCAGCTCGAGCGCCTGCCGGGCCTTGTCGAGCTGATTTTGCGAGGCGTACAGCACCGCGAGATTATTGTGGGGCTCAGGCAGTTCGGGATAATCCTCTGACAGCTGCGTGAAGACGCGGATCGCTTCGGTGCTGCGCCCCATCTCAGCGAGAATCAACCCCTTCTGGAACCGGATCTGGGCATCTTTCGGGTTGGCTGCCAGAAATTTGTCAGCCCGCTCCAGCGCCTGGCTGTACTGGCCCTGCTTGACCAGTTTGACGATTTCCTGCGGCTCGGCAGCCTGTGCGCCCGAAACGCACAGCAGACCCAAGGTCAACGCGGACAAAAGGTGGCGGAGAGTCATATGTTGCGGCCTGGGAAAACGGTAAGATTGGAATGGGAATTCTAACAAATCCGGGCGGGCTTCTCCATGCAAACACCGCGACCAGTGCGGAATGCCCGCCTTTATCGTAGCCAACTCTCGTAAAACTGCCATGCCTGTTACCCTGCAAGCCATGCTGCTGCTGATCTGTTCCAATGTTTTCATGACCTTCGCCTGGTATGCCCACTTGCGCAACATGGCCAGCAGCCCCTGGTATGTGGCGGCCATCGCCAGCTGGGGGATTGCATTGTTCGAGTATCTGCTGCAGGTGCCGGCCAACCGGATCGGCTATCAGACGCTGACACTGGCACAACTGAAGATCGTGCAGGAGGTGATCACGCTGGCGGTATTCGTGCCGTTTTCCGTGCTGTACATGCAGCAGCCGTTCAAGCTCGATTTCGTCTGGGCCGGGCTGTGTCTGGTGGGCGCGGTGTATTTCATGTTCCGCAGCTGAGTGCTGTGCTGCACCGGTCCGGTTGGTTTCGGTTAGAATCGCGGGTCTGTTTTCATTCCTTCCAGCGACAGCGCCCATGAGTCAAGCTCCCAACGCCCCGGTGATCAGCAACTTTATCCGCAACATCATTGACGAAGACCTGGCCAGCGGCAAACACCAGAACATCGTTACCCGTTTTCCGCCCGAGCCGAACGGCTATCTGCACGTTGGCCATGCCAAGTCGATCTGCCTGAATTTTGGCCTGGTGCAGGGCGAAGCGCCCTACCCCGGCGTGTGCAATCTGCGTTTTGACGACACCAATCCGGAAAAGGAAAGCACCGAATACGCCGAGTCGATCCAGGCCGACGTCAAATGGCTGGGCTTCCAGTGGGATGGCGAAGTACGCTGGGCATCGAATTATTTCGACCGGCTGTACGCCTACGCCGAGGAGCTGATTCAGTCCGGCAAGGCTTATGTCTGCGAACTGAACGCCGAAGAAATGCGCCAGTATCGCGGCACACTGACCGAGCCAGGCAAACCCAGCCCGTTCCGTGATCGCAGCCCGGCGGAAAACCTCGATTTGTTCCGCCGCATGAAGGCGGGCGAGTTTCCGGATGGCAGCCGCACGCTGCGCCTGAAGATCGACATGGCGTCGCCCAACATCAATCTGCGTGATCCGGTGATCTACCGCATCCGCCGCGCCCACCACATCCGTACTGGCGACCAGTGGTGCATTTACCCGATGTACGACTACACCCACTGCATCTCGGATGCACTGGAAGGCATCACTCACTCGCTATGCACGCTGGAATTCGAAGACCACCGGCCGCTGTACGACTGGGTGCTGGACAATATCAGCATCGGCTGTCATCCGCGCCAGTACGAATTCTCGCGCCTGGAGCTGCAATACACCGTCACTTCCAAGCGCAAGTTGAACCAGCTGGTGACCGAAGGTCTGGTATCGGGCTGGGACGACCCGCGCATGCCCACCATTGTCGGCATGCGTCGCCGCGGCTACACGCCGGCCGGCATTCGCCTGTTCGCGCAGCGTATCGGCGTGTCCAAATCGGACAACAATATCGGTATGGACGTGCTGGAAGGCGCGGTGCGCGAGGAGCTGGAAAACAGCTCGCCGCGCATCATGGCGGTAGTCAATCCGCTGAAAGTGGTGCTGACCAACTACGAAGCAGGCGTCACCGGCACCCGTAGCGCTGGCTTCCACCCGAATCATCCGGAATTCGGCGAGCGCGAAGTGGCGATTTCGAAAGAAATCTGGATTGAACAGGACGACTTCAGCGAAAACCCGCCGGCTGGCTGGCAACGCCTGACGCCGGGCGGTGAAGTGCGGCTGCGCTACAGCTATGTAATCAAGTGTGATGATGTGGTGAAAGATGCCGCCGGCAACATCGTCGAACTGCGCTGCAGCATCGACCACGAAACACTGGGCAAAAACCCGGTGGGCCGCAAGGTGAAAGGCGTGATCCACTATGTGGCTGCCGAAGGCGCGCTGCCGATCGAAGTACGCTGGTACGACCGCCTGTTTACCGAACAGAAGCCGGACGGCATGCGCGACGCGACCGGCAACGAGATCGACTTCAAGACATTTATCAACCCGGACTCGCTCAGGGTCATCACGGCTTACGCCGAGCCGGCGCTGGCCAAGGCGCAGCCGGAAGATCGCTGGCAGTTCGAGCGGGTGGGTTATTTCTGTGCCGACCGCAAGGATCATGCGGCGGGTGGGCCGGTATTCAATCGCACCGTTGGCCTGCGCGACAGTTTCGCCAAATAGTCCCGCCAACTGCCCGACACCGCCCGCCTGCCCGGCGGGCTTTTTTTCGTCCTGCTCATGCAGCATGAATTGCCTACACTGAAAAATCCGCCATTTTCATTGCCTTGCCTCATGAGCGTTGCCCCTGACATTCTGGCCCTGATCGAGGCCTCGCTTGATCCGCTGGTGCTGACTCATCTGGATGGCCGGATTGCGGCCTGGAATCAGGCGGCAATCCAGGTATTCGGTTTCAGCCGGAGCGAGGCGCTGGGTTGCGAAATTCACGATCTGCTGACACCGGAGCGCGACCGGCAACGCGCCCAGCAGGCCATGGCGCGCTATATCGAAACGGGCCTCAGTGACAAGATTGGTGCAGTACGCGAATTGCGGGCACTGCGCCGCGATGGCAGCGAGATCGATATCGAGCTGGTGGTATCGCTGTTTCAGGCAGCCAACGGCGAACAGTTTGCGCTGGGGTCGATGCGAGACATCTCGCAGCAAAAGCAGGCGCGCAGCGACCAGTTGCGCAGCGAAGCCCGGATGCGCTCGCTGGCACAGATTGCCACGCTGCGTGGCCGGGATATGATTGGCCAGCTCCAGGCTGCGTTGCGGCTGGGCGCCCAGTCGCTGGGGTTGACGCTGGGGCTGGTAAGCCGTATTTCCGACAGCCAATATCAGGTGTACGCCAGCTACGCGCCGAATGGCGGCATCGAAAACGGGCAGCAGTTCGCGCTCGGCGACACCTACTGCAGCATCACCCTGTCGCGCGATGAGCCGTTCTGCATCGAATATGCAGCAGAATCGGCCTACGCCGGCCATCCCTGCTACCAGCAATTCCAGCTGCAAGCCTATATTGGCGTGCCGCTACAGGTGAACGGCGCGGTGTGGGGCACGGTGAATTTCAGCTCGCCGCACCCCTACCCTGGCCGGTTTTCTGCTGCCGATATCGAATTCATGCGGCTGCTGTCACGCTGGATGGGGGCGGTGATCGAGTGGCAGCAGGCCGGCCAGGAGATTCGTCGCAGCCATCAGATTCTGGAAGCGATCTCGCGCATGCAGGGGCAATTGCTGAACCAGCTTCCCGCCCGGCAAGTGTTTGACAACCTGCTGCATGAACTGCTGCAACTGACCGACAGCGTTTACGGGTTCGTGGGCGAAGTGCTGCGTACTCCAGGGGGCGCCCCTTACCTGAAAACCTTTGCCCTGAGCGATATTGCCTGGAATGACGAATCCCGACGTCTCTACGCACAGCGGGCGCCGGATGGCATGGAGTTCCACAACCTGAACACCCTGTTCGGCCATGTCTTGCACAGCAAGGAAGCGCTGATCAGCAACGATCCATCCAACGACCCACGCCGGGGCGGCCTGCCTCCGGGCCATCCCCCCCTGTATGCTTTTCTGGGACTGCCGCTACTGGTGGACAACGAAATGGTGGGTATGATCGGATTAGCCAACCGACCCGGTGGCTATGATATCGACCTGATCGACTTCCTGATGCCGATGATCGGCACCTGTGCCCGGCTGGTGAGTGCGATGCGGGTGGAAACCCAGCGCCAGGAAACCCTGGCGGCTTTGCAGCAGGCCAAGCAGGAGGCCGAGCGCGCCAACCGGGCCAAATCGGAATTCCTGGCCAACATGAGCCACGAAATCCGCACCCCGATGAATGCGGTGATCGGTTTTACCTCGCTGCTGCTCGACACGCCGCTGAGCGGGGATCAGTCGGACTATGTGCGCGGCATCCGCTATTCGGGCGATGCCTTGCTGACCCTGATCAACGAAGTGCTGGATTTTTCAAAGATCGAAGCCGGCAAGCTCGATTTTGAGTGCATCGAATTCGATGTGCGCTCGATTGTCGAAAACTCGCTCGACATCGTGGCTGAAAAAGCCTCCTTCAAAAAGCTGGAGCTAGTCAGCCTGGTCGATGCCGGGGTGCCCGAGCGGGTGAAAGGCGATCCGGGACGGCTGCGGCAAATCCTGCTCAACCTGTTGAACAACGGTATCAAATTCACCGACACAGGCAGCGTGGCCATCCACATAACCCGCTCCGAGATCAGCACCGATCAAGTCACGTTGCTGGTACTGGTGCGCGATACCGGGATTGGCATCGAGCCGGGCATTGCCCGACAACTGTTCCAGCCATTTACCCAGGCGGATACATCCACCACCCGCCGTTACGGCGGCACCGGGCTGGGCCTGTCGATCTGCAAGCGGCTGGTCGAAGCACAGAACGGCAAGATCGGTGTCGAGAGCGAGCCCGCCCAGGGGGCCTGCTTCTGGTTCACCCTGCCGCTGGCCATCGTTGCGAACCCGGCTGCGCTGCCGGCACGCGCCAACGCAGCCACCCTGCAGGGCAAGCGGGTGCTGGTGGTCGACGATCACCCGCTCAACCGCGATATGCTGCAACAAGCGCTGCACGGCGCCGGAATGGACTGCACCGCCGTCGACAGCGGCCTGGCAGCCATCCACTGGCTGAGCGGCTGCCCGGCGCTACCTGACTGCATCATCATTGATGACGAGATGCCACACATGAACGGCATCGCGCTGGCCCGGCACCTGAAGGCCGCAGTACGCACGACAGGCATCCCGCTGATCTTGCTGAGCACCGCCACCTACAAGGGGCACGCGGCCGAAGCACGCGCTGCCGAGTTCTCCGCCTATCTGAGCAAGCCGATTCATCAGGAATCGCTGCTGTTGTGTGTCTCAACGCTGTTTGCCCAACCGGACGGCGCCGACATGATTACCCGCCACAGCCTGAAAGAAGCGATCTCTGCCGCCAAGCCCAGAGTGCTGCTGGTGGAGGACAACCTGGTCAATCAGAAAGTGGCCGTGCTGATGCTGGAACGCCAGGGCTGCCGGGTAGATATCGCCGGCAATGGCATCGAAGCGGTTCAGGCCGCGACCCGAGGGCACTACGACCTGATCCTGATGGATTGCCAGATGCCGGAAATGGACGGTTTCGAAGCAAGCCGGCATATTCGCCGGCTTGCCGCCCCTTATTGCCAGGTACCGATTGTCGCCCTGACTGCCAACGCCTTTGCTGAAGACCGCCAACAGTCGTTCGACGCCGGGATGGACGACTTTTTCACCAAGCCGTTCACTCCCGAGAAATTGCAGTCGATCTTTGCCAAGTGGCTGCGAGACTCCCCGGCGGCACCCACCAACCCGCCCCCCGCCACCGATGAGACCGCACCCGCCCGCCCCCCGGCGCCGCAAATCGACCGCAATTCTGTGGCGGCCGGGCTGCAGGCGTTGGTGGACGCCGTGGGCAGCGAGATGGTGATGGAAGTGGTCAGCCTGTTCGACAGCTCGTCTCAGGAAGCCTGCCAGCAGCTGCAGTCACAACTGGACGCCGCCGACTGGACCCACGTCGGCCGCAGCGCCCACAAACTCAAAGGGCTGAGCCGGCAGGTTGGCGCCGCCGACGTAGGCGAGCTGTGCGCCCGGCTGGAAACCGCCGGCAAGGATCATGACGCCCCCCTCTGCCAGCAACTCGGCCCACAAGTCATCCACGCCACCCGCGAACTGGCCGCGCTGCTGTACGCCCTGCACCCCGCCAGAGCCTAAGCCGGCAGGCCTGCAGACCAATACCAGAGCGGCGTCCAGCCCGGCCTGCAGGCCGCATGGGGATTGGCTTGCAGGCCCGTGCCCTGATGAAAGTCGCGAACCACGGTGTGCAGAACGGCTCAGATCAGATCGACGGCAAAGGCCACGCCGCTAACGGCCAGCAACAGCACCCCCAGCACAAACACGGCATCGGATAGCCGCTCCATCACCCCGGCCCGGCCGGCCAGCCGCATCGACACAAACGAGCCAATCGCGCTGAGCAGAAACAACAGGCAGTTCACCCCCATTGCCAGATCCATCAGCCCGCTGCCGGTACGCAGCTCCACCAGCTTGGCCTGCGCCATGATCAGCACACACAAGCCAGCCATCAGCGCCGAGGTGGGCAGGATGTGGTTGGCCGGGTTAGCGTTGGCAGTCGCGGCTGCCGTGGTCGCGGGCCCGCTGCTGGCCGGCAGGGTGGCGGCATTGGCGATGATGTCTTTCTTGAATGGATTGGCTGGCGCCTGAGCCATGATAGTCTTTCGCAATCAATAGGTGGCAGCGTCGCCTGCCGCAACGGCTGCGGCGGGACTCGTCTATAACCAAGAGTAGACGATGGCTGACCCCAAATACAGCCGCCCCCAGACTCCCCCGGAAGGAATAGCATGGCCGAACAGCCCGACGATCTCGACCCGCAGGAAACCCGCGAATGGCTGGATGCGCTGGAAGGCGTGATTGCCGCCGAAGGCCCGCAACGCGCGCATTACCTGATTGAAAAGCTGGTCGACAAGGCGCGTCGCCGTGGCGCCTGGCTGCCGTTCCACGCCACTACCGCCTACCAGAACACTATTCCGTTGCTGCGCGAGACCAAATCGCCGGGCAACCACGAGCTGGAACGCAAGATCCGCAGCTACATCCGCTGGAACGCGCTGGCGATGGTGGTGCAGGCCAACAAGCAGACTTCCGAACTGGGCGGGCATATCGCCAGCTTTGCTTCTGCCGCCACGCTTTACGACGTTGGCTTCAACCATTTCTTCCACGCCCCGACTGACAACCATGGCGGCGACCTGCTCTACATCCAGGGCCACTCCGCCCCCGGCATCTACGCCCGCGCCTTTCTCGAAGGCCGTTTGAGCGAGGAAGACCTGCACAATTTCCGTCAGGAAGTCGATACCAAGGGCCTGTCGTCATACCCGCACCCTTGGCTGATGCCGGATTTCTGGCAGTTCCCCACCGTATCGATGGGCCTCGGCCCGCTGATGGCGATTTATCAGGCACGCTTCATGAAATACCTGGCTGATCGCGGCTTGGCCGACACCGCCAAGCGCAAAGTGTGGTGCTTCTGCGGCGACGGCGAAATGGACGAACCGGAATCGCTCGGCGCGATTGGCCTGGCCTCGCGTGAAGGCCTGGACAACCTGATTTTTGTCGTCAACTGCAATCTGCAGCGGCTGGATGGCCCGGTGCGCGGCAACGCCAAGATCATCCAGGAACTGGAAGGCGACTTCCTCGGCGCCGGCTGGAACGTGATCAAGGCGATCTGGGGCTCGAAATGGGATTCGCTGCTGGCAATGGACGAACACGGCCTGCTGCGCAAACGCATGGAAGAATGCGTCGACGGCGAATACCAGAAATTCAAGGCCAAGGGCGGCGCCTACACCCGTGAGCATTTCTTCGGCAAATATCCGGAGCTGCTGGCGATGGTGGCAAACATGTCGGACGAGGAAATCAGCGCGCTGAATCGCGGCGGCCACGATCCGCACAAGGTCTACGCCGCTTACTGGGAAGCCACGCACAACGCCAATGGCCGGCCGACGGTGATCCTGGCCAAGACCATCAAGGGTTATGGCATGGGCAAAATGGGCCAGGCGCTGAACATCGCCCACCAGCAGAAGAAGCTCGACGAGCAGACGCTGAAAGACTTCCGCGACCGCTTCAACATCCCGATTTCCGACAACGAAATTGCCGAAGCGCCGTTTTACAAACCGGCTGCCGATAGCCCGGAAATGCGCTACATGCTGGAACGCCGCGCTGCACTCGGCGGCTTTCTGCCGCAGCGCAAGCCGGTGACCGCGCCGCTGCAGGTGCCGGGGTTACACGTGTTCGACGCATTACTGAAACCCAGCGAAGACCGCGAGCTGTCGACCACCATGGCCTTCGTGCGGATGTTGAATACGCTGCTGAAAGACAAGGCAATCGGCGCGCATATCGTGCCGATTGTGCCGGACGAATCGCGCACTTTCGGCATGGAAGGCATGTTCCGCCAGCTCGGCATCTGGTCCTCTGTTGGCCAGTTGTACGACCCGGAAGACGCCGACCAGCTGATGTTCTACAAGGAAAGCAAACAGGGGCAAATTCTGCAGGAAGGCATCAACGAGCCGGGTGCGATGTCGAGCTGGATTGCCGCCGCCACCAGCTACGCCAACCACGGCGTGCCGATGATCCCTTTCTACATCTACTACTCGATGTTCGGCTTCCAGCGTGTCGGCGATCTGGCCTGGGCGGCCGGCGACCAGCGTGCACGCGGCTTTCTGCTCGGTGGCACCGCCGGCCGCACCACGCTGGCCGGCGAAGGGCTGCAGCATCAGGATGGCCACAGCCACATCCAGGCCGGATTGATCCCCAACTGCGTCAGCTACGACCCGACTTTTGCCCACGAGCTGGCGGTGATCGTGCAGGACGGCCTGCGCCGCATGTACGTCGAGCAGGAAAACATCTTCTACTACATCACCGTGATGAACGAGGCCTACAGCCATCCGGGGCTGCAGGAAGGCACGCAGACAGGCATCCTCAAGGGCTTGTATCTGCTGAAACCGGGCTTGGGCAACGAGAACAAGGTGCACCTGCTCGGCAGTGGCACCATCCTGCGTGAAGTGATTGCCGCCGCCGATCTGCTGCGCGACGACTATGGCGTCTCCGCCGATATCTGGAGCGCCACCAGCTTCAATGAACTGCGCCGTGACGGCCAGGCTTGCAGCCGCTGGAACATGCTGCACCCGGACGCCGAGCCACAGGTGCCGTACATCACCGAGCTGTTCAGCGGCAAACAGGGGCCGTTCATCGCCGCCACCGACTACGTGCGCGCCTACGCCGATCAGGTGCGCGAATTTGTGCCGGGTCGCTACGTGGTGCTTGGCACCGATGGTTTTGGCCGCTCCGATACCCGCCGCCAGTTGCGCAAGTTCTTCGAGGTCAACCGCTACTACATCGCCGTCGCCGCGCTCAGCGCGCTGGCGGAAGACGGCCGCATCGGCAGCGACCAGGTGGCCGACGCGCTGACCCGCTACGGCATCGACGCCGACAAGCCGGCCCCGTGGACAGTGTGAGGAGCCGGCCATGAGTCAGACTATCGAAATCAAGGTGCCGGATATCGGCAATTATCACGATGTCGACGTGATCGAAGTGCTGGTGCAGCCGGGCCAGCAGATCGCCAAGGACAGTGCGCTGCTGACGCTGGAAACCGACAAGGCGACGATGGACGTGCCATCCAGCCATGCCGGTCTGGTCAAGGAAGTGCGCGTCAAAGTTGGCGGCAAGGTGAATCAGGGTGACGTGGTGTGCCTGCTGGAAGTCAGCACCGAAGCGGGCGTCAGCCCGGCGGCAGCCGCTCCGGCTCCTGCAACGCCGGCAGCAGTCCCCGCGCCAGCGCCCATGGTTGCGCCCCCGGCGCCGCCTGCAGCAGCACCCAGCAGCAGCGCCCCGGCCAAGGTTGACGAAGCCGGCTTCCGCACCGCCCACGCCAGCCCGTCGGTGCGCAAATTCGCCCGAGAGCTGGGCGTCGATCTCGGCGCCGTCAGCGGCAGCGGCCCGAAAGGCCGCATCACCCAGAGTGATGTGCAGGCATTCGTCAAAGCCGCTCTGAGCGCGGCTCCCAGCTGGCCTGCAGGCCAATACCAGAGCGGCACCGGGCTCGATCTGCTGCCGTGGCCGCAAATCGATTTCAGCCAGTTCGGCCCAATTGAAAGCAAGCCGCGCAGCCGCATCCAGAAGCTGTCCGGCGCCAATCTGGCGCGCAACTGGGTGATGATTCCGCACGTCACCCAGTTCGACGAAGCCGACATCACCGACATGGAAGCTTTCCGCAAACAAATGGGCGAAGAACTGGCCGGGCAAGGTGTGAAGCTGACGCCGCTGGCGTTCCTGATCAAGGCCTGCGTTGCCGCGCTGCAGCAGTTCCCCAGCTTCAACGCCTCGCTCGACGGCGATAATCTGGTGCTGAAACAGTATTTCCACATCGGTTTTGCTGCCGACACGCCAAACGGCTTGGTAGTACCGGTGCTGAAAAACGCCGATCAGAAAAGCCTGACCCAGATCGCCCGCGAAACCGGCGAGCTGGCCGCCAAAGCACGCGACGGCAAACTCGGCGCGGCCGACATGCAAGGCGGCAGCTTCACCATCTCCAGCCTCGGCGGCATCGGCGGCACCGCGTTCACGCCGATCATCAA
>CAZBWH010000077.1:0-13811 GCA_964495595.1 uncultured Burkholderiales bacterium
GGTGATGGACTTCGAGATGGTCACCATCCGCGAAGATGTGACGCTGGAAGTGGTGCTGCGTTACCTGCGTCGCTTTGACGAACTGCCGAACCACACCGACAAGCTGTTCGTGATCGACAAGGACGAATCACTGAAGGGTGTGCTGCACCTGAAAACCCTGCTGGTATCCGACCCCGACCGGCTGGTGGGCGAAGTGATGGCCACCGACGTGGTCACATTCCGCGGCACCGACGACACCGGCGAGGCGGCGCAGGCATTCGAACGTTACGATCTGGTGTCGGCACCGGTAATCGACTACCGCAACCGGCTGGTCGGCCGCCTGACTGTCGACATGATGGTCGACGTGATCCGCGAGGAATCCGAATCCGAAGTACTGAACCTGGCCGGTCTGCGCGAAGAAGAAGACCTGTTCTCCTCGGTGTGGAAATCGGCACAGAACCGCTGGCCCTGGGTGGCATTGAACCTGTGCACCGCATTCATCGCCTCGCGGGTGATCGGCGCCTTTGAAGGCACCATCGCCCAGATCGTCGCACTGGCAACCCTGATGCCGATCGTTTCCGGCATCGGCGGCAACACCGGCACCCAGACCTCGACCCTAATCATCCGCGCCATTGCACTGGGCCAGATCACCGGCGGCACCACCCGGCGGCTGATTCTCAAGGAATGCGGCATTGCGCTGCTCAACGGCGTAGTGTGGGGCAGCGTGCTTGGCGGAGTCGCCTGGCTGCTGTACCAGAAATGGACCATCGGCCTGCTGATGATGTCGGCGATGACGCTGAACCTGCAAGTGGCAGCACTGGTCGGCATTCTGGTGCCGATCACCATGCACAAACTCGGCCGCGATCCGGCGTTCGGCTCCAGCGTGTTGCTGACTTTCAGCACCGACAGCATGGGCTTTTTCATCTTCCTCGGTCTGGCCACCCTGTTCCTGCTCTGACCATGCGCAAACTGGTCCATCCGGTCCTGGTCGGCTGCGGCATTCTCTGCGTGGCGCTCGGGGTGCTCGGCATCTTCCTGCCCTTGCTGCCGACCACGCCGTTCCTTCTGCTGGCGGCGTTCTTTTTCGCCCGCAGCTCGCAACGCTGGCACGACTGGCTGTACGCCCATCGCTGGTTCGGCCCCTACCTGCAGCGCTACCACGAACGCCACGCCATGACCCGGCGCGACAAACTGCTGACGCTGCTGCCGATGTGGTGCAGCATCGGCCTGACCGCTACGCTGGTGGTACATCCGTGGTGGGCCAAGCTGATCCTGCTGGTCATCGCCGCCGGCGTCACAGGGCATATCCTGCGGTTGAAAACCGTCAGCCAGTAACGTAACGGTGTGTCTCAAATGGAGTGGTACGCTGCGCGAAGCCTGACACCGCGCTGCACCGGACTGTCTTCGGCAGCCGGCGAGCTTTACGTTAGCTACAATTGAGGCGAGCACTACTCGCCATGCTAATATTTCCCAATGGTGCCAACAGTTTTTCGCGAAGGCGGTTTCCGTTTCTTTTTCTTCTCCCGTGAAGAGCCGAGACTGCATGTTCATGTCAGTCATACCGATGGCGAGGCGAAGTTATGGCTTGAGCCTCAGATCGCCTTGGCTCAAAGTACCGGATTGACCGATCGCCTGCTGCGACAGGCTCAAGCCTTGATTGAGGTGCACGAACATGACATCCGTAACGCTTGGCAACAACATTTCGGCAGCGGAAGTAACCCACATCTCTAAGCATGGTTTGTGGCTATTACTGGGCAACGAAGAGCTTTTTGTACCATTCTCTGAATTCCCCTGGTTCCAGGATGCGCCAATTGGCAAGGTTCTCGATGTCGAATGGCCTCATCCAGACCACCTCTACTGGCCGGCTCTGGATATTGATTTATCAGTGGAATCCATCCGCAATCCGGCTGCCTTCCCTCTTCGCTCGACAGGCTAAGCTGGCGGTCGGGGCATAGCCGGCTTTTTTATCTGCCCCCCGCTCAGGGCAATTCGTCGAGCGCCGCTTCCAGGTGCGACTGGTCAGCCCATTGCAGCAGGTGCCAGGCGCCGGCCCGGTGTTCGATCCAGTTCAGTGCCGCGTTGGGGATGCCGAAATCGCGTGGCGCCGCCAGGTCGAGGCCGGTGGCCAGGCGGTAGACAAGATCCAGCACCCCGCCGTGCGTCACCACCAGCACGGTCTGGCCGACGTGGCTGGCGGCGATCTGCTCCAGGCAAGCCAGCACCCGGCGGCGATGCTGCAGCAGCGATTCGCCGTCATCAAGGATGGCATACCCTGGCTCGCGAGCCTTGAAGCGGGCGTAATCAGCCGGAAAGTGCTGCTCTGCCTCGCTGTAAGTCAGGCCCTGAAATGCGCCGTAGTGGCGCTCGCGCAACTCGTGGCGCAGATGGATCGGCAGATTGAGCCCCCGTGCTGCGTAGCGGGCAGTCTGCAGGGTACGGATCAGATCGCTGCAATACAAGGCGTCAAAACGATGCGCCTGCAGACCTTTCGCCGTGGCTTCTGCCTGTGCCAGCCCGACCGGGTTCAGCGGCGTGTCGATATGTCCCTGCAGGCGGCGCTGCGTATTCCAGTCGGTTTCGCCGTGGCGGACAAAGCAGAAGCGGGTAGCAATGGACATGCGCATAAACGGATAAACAATCGATCGAGCGGCGATTGTAGCCGCTTTTTGCACTGCAGCAAATCAACCTGGCACGAGCCCGATACCCGAAAGTCAATACGGGCAGCGGCCAAGATGCCACCGCCCGCCACAAGAGCCGATCAAGCGGCCTGGCGACGCTTCATCACGCCCAGACCAATCGCGCCGAGGCCGAGCAACGCCAACATGGCCGGCTCTGGCACCTGGTTAGGGTTGCCGTTGGAGAAACGGGCAGTAAAGGCGAAATCACCGTCAAACCACTTTTCCCAGCTCTGACTGGTCAGCAACGAAAAATCTGCTCCGTTGTTGGACCAGAAGAATTCACCGTCCGCGTAAGTGGCCGTATCCACCGATGCAAAAGCGCCCGTCACGTCATTGCCATTCGCTGCGTACACCTCGGAGATACTCAGGAACAGCACATAATCCTGCCCATGGCTGACGGGCGTCCCACCGGTATTGAATGACACCGTGTTGTAGCCGGAACCGTTATCGGTTGCTGCGCCACTTGAAAACAAGGCCGCGCCGCTGGCCTTGGTACCATCCCACGCGTAAGCGTAGGCTTGGAACTGAAGGGTCGCTGGCAGGTCAACGATAAAAGAAAAAGCATCAAGCTGCGAGCCGGTTGCCTTGACCACCTGGCCGTAAGTGGCCGTATTGGGTGAACCGAATGACTGCAGGTTATCACTGCCATTCCACGCTACAGTGGTGTCAATCATGGAAGCCAAGGCAGGGGTCGAGGCTGCGATCAGGCCGGCGGCAAACAGGGCATTGCGGGTTATCATCATTTGGAGTCCCAATTCGGTTTTTACATACTGGCAACACATCGGGAGCCAGCCACGCGGGCGCATTGCAAGCAACATATAAGCCAAATCAACAACCCACTAAAATCAAAACGCTTTTTTATCCAAACCGCTTGAACATGTAAGATTTTCCGACAACTTCACCTACCCCGACATGAACCATACAGCCGAACCCATCAGCTACCAGCGCCTGCTGCGCCAGTCCGGCCTCTCCCCCATTGATGCCCGCCTGTTGCTACTGCACGTCCTGCAGCGCAACCATGCCTGGCTGGCAGGGCATCGTGATGAACCTGCCGAGCCGGCGCAGATCGCGGTATTTCAGGGGCTGGTCGCGCGCCGGCTGGCGGGTGAGCCGGTCGCTTATCTGCTGGGCGAGCGGGAATTTTACAGTCGCCGTTTTGCCGTCAGCCCTGCGGTGCTGATCCCGCGTCCGGAAACCGAGCTGCTGGTTGAACTGGCATTGGCGCACGCCCCGGTACACTCCCCTTGCCGGGTGCTTGATCTGGGCACCGGCAGCGGCATTGTCGCCGTCACCCTGGCGCTGGAGCGGCCGGCGTGGCAGGTTGACGCGCTGGACGTGTCCCCGGCGGCGCTGGCAGTCGCACAGGATAACGCGCAGCGGCTGGGGGCAGGCCGGGTGCGGCTGCGGGCCAGCGACTGGTACAGCACGCTGGCAACGGATGAGCGCTTTGAGCTGATCGTCTCCAATCCGCCCTACATTCCGGCCCAGGACACGCATCTGCAGCAAGGTGATTTGCGCTTCGAGCCGGCCGGCGCACTGACCGACTTTGCCGACGGTCTCAGCGACATCCGCCGCATCATCGCCGGCAGCCGGCGACATCTGGTCGCGCAGGGCTGGTTGTTGTTTGAACACGGCTACGACCAGGCGCCGGCGTGCCGCGCCCTACTGCTGCAGGCAGGATTTGAGCATATTGCCTCAGTCGCCGACCTGGCCGGGATCGAGCGGGTCACGCTGGGACAATGGCCGGCCTGCGAGATTGCCAGCCAGCCAAATCAGCCGTAGAATTCCCGAACGTTTTTGTCAACTTTAGGCAGGTTGGACCATGGATATTCAGGCAGTGATCAAGCAGCAAGTCACCGAAAACCCGGTGGTGTTGTACATGAAAGGCACCCCGACTTTCCCGCAGTGCGGCTTTTCGTCAGCCGCCGCGCAGATTCTGAAGGCGTGCGGCGTGACCGAGTTTCTGGCGGTCAATGTGCTGGAAAACGCGGAAATCCGTCAGGGCATCAAAGAATTCGCCAACTGGCCGACTATTCCGCAACTGTACATCAACGGTGAATTCGTCGGCGGCTCGGACATCATGCGCGAGATGTTCGAATCGGGCGAACTGCAGCAAATGCTGGGCAAGTCCTGACCCACACCCTGCCCTGCAAGGCAATACCAGAGCGGCCTGCAGCCTTGTCTGCCGGCCGTTTTCCGTTTTTGGACTGATATCAGAACCACCCTGAGTCAATGGGCATCGGACTGATCAGTGCGCTGGCCTGTTCACCCGCTGGCATGCCATCAACCGCTGACGGGGAAACTGGGGCAGGCTGCGGGAGGTAAAAGGCAATGCCTTCATCACGCCAGCCGGCACTGGCAAGCGCGACGCTCCGGTCAGTGCTGGATTGGGTAAATAGATAACTGCCGTTTACCAGATTGGCCAGCCGGAAAACCGGCAGATCCCTGGAGTATGTCGAGTGGGGGTCGAGATAGCCGAGAATACCCTGATCGTGCCAGGCCGGATACTGGCTGGCGATGCTGGCCTGCTCGGTTGCGTCGGCGCTGAGGAGCACCGCGCCGGTGTGCTGGTTGACATAGCGATGTACAGCCACGCGGGCCGGAGGGGTGCTTTCCACCCCTACCCACTTGATCGGCAGCGGCTCGGTAAAGGCTGACAGCACCACGGACTGTTGTTGCAGTTGTGGCAAGCGGGCCTGCAGGTCGTGGATTTCCTGACTGTCGGCGGCATACAGATACTGGCCGTTGACCGGATTGAAGAAGCGGTAGGCAATGGCCATATCGTCGTTGACGATCTTGCGGCTCAGCTCGCCGTCGATGTCGTGTTTGTCGGCCGGCAGCAGCAAGCGCAACGAAAAGCTCTCGTCGCGTTCCGGTACGCTGTCTTTGGCAAAGGGCAGTGAAAACCGGGCAACGGTCTGGTGTTCGGCAAAGGCCACGGCAATGATCATGTCGCCATTGGCCAGCCGGGTGACGGCGGGTGCCCGGTCGCTGTTCCAGTCGAAATCGTCCGGATGGGTAGTCAGGTGGTGCAACTTGATCTGGACGAATTCGGCCTGGGTTTGATCGCTGCTGCGCTCTACCCAGAACGGGAACTCGCCGCTGTCCTCCGGCCCGCCGTAGTAGGCAATGGTGCCCAACAGCTCGTTTTCGCTGCGCAGACGATAGGCGCCGCCATCCTGCAATGACACCGAGTAATCGGCTGCCAGCCTCGGCGATGGTTCATTCTGGGGCAGGACGTATTGATCGCTCTCAATGGCAATGAAATAGTCGCCGCTGACCAAGGGCTGAATGCTCAGATCGGTGCCGTAGCGATTACTGCTACTGCGGCTGTACAACGTTTGCGCCGCCAGCTTCTCGCCAGTGGCGCTGTAAATAGCCTGGATGGCCGGGCAGATCGGCCACTCCACCAGCCCCGTAAACGTATCGTAGGAGCTGCCGGATAGCATCGACCCACCGTAAACCGCCAGCGAATAGACCTTGCCGGCGGTCAGGCTGACGCGCAGCCAGTCGACATCGTCAACGTCATTCAACCGGCTGCTGAAGGAGTCATTCACCGGTAGATACGCAGAGGTGGTGGCGTTGGCTGCCAGGGCATCGGTTCCGGGGGCGGTAGCGGGCTGTGAGCGGACATAAAACGCCACGTCTTCGTCATTCCACCGGCCTTGGGCCAGCGCTGACTGCCGCTCCTCAACCGCACCGGTCAACAGCTGGGCACCAGAGGCCGGATTGGCCAGCTGGTAGACCGGCTGGGCATCGGCAAAACGGGTCGCCACCGCCCGGCCGGTATTGGCCTGTGCCCAGAACACGACACCTTCATCCACCCACGCAGAGGCCTGGCCTGGCCTCTGCGGCCCGTGCGGGTCGGCTGCCAGCTGTCGGCTGCCGGTCGCCGGGTTCACATAACGATGCACCTCGACAGCATTGACCGACGGCTGGCCGTAGGCCCAGAAAGCAACGCCCTCGTCGCGCCAGTCGGGGTAATTCGCCTGGATGGACTGTTTCTCCGGCTCGCTGGCGGTGTACAGATACTGCCCGGTAAGGGTGTCGCAGAAGCGGTAGATGGCCACCGGGTCGTCGTTGTCAATGGTCAATTGCTGAACCGCCGTGCCCTGGATCTGCTCGGCAGGCAGTTGCAGGCGCAAGGTGAATGCCTCGTTGGGCTCGGCAATCGCGTCCTCTGCCAGCGGAATGGCGTATTTGAGGTAAGCCTCACCAGCGGCAAAATGCAAACTGAGCAACGCATCGCCATTGGCAAGAAACTCGACCGGTGGCGCATCGCTCCGCCCCCAGTCGAAATCGGCGGCCGTCGTGCTGACCGAAGACAGCAGCAGCTGGATTGTCACCGCCGGCAGGCCGGCGTCGTCACGCGCCAGGGTGCCGCCGATCCAGCCGTCGTTTTCAAAACGCTCAGCGTACGGTGAGTAAAAATAATAGGTTGCGGGCCGCCCCGGCAGATCATTGGCCATCTTGCTTCTCCCTGAGCTCATCGGCAGCCAGTCTACCACACCGATTGCGGGCTGAGGCAGCGCCGAAGGAGTAGGTCAGGCCGCTGACTACCCCCAAAGGCGTAACCCCTGCAGCCCTCTCCCAGACTGGCTCGCAGCCGGCCTGGGCGGCAATCCCGGAGCGGGCTGCAGGCCCGGGGCGGTTAGGGCAAGACCAGCCGGGTGGTGGTGGCGGGTTTGCCCGGCAGGGTGAGTTGGATAACGGCTTTGCTGCCGCTGGCCAGGGTGTATTGACCACTGGCTTCCAGCCGGTTGCCAGCAGGTTTGAGTTCGGCCAGCTGGCGGGTGGAGCCGGTCAGCAGGGTGATCCGGGCGCTGGCCCGGTTGGTGGCCAGCGGGCGGCCTTCGTTGCGCAGGTAGAGTTGCAGACGGTCGGGTTGG
This sequence comes from uncultured Burkholderiales bacterium, assembly GCA_964495595.1. Lineage (GTDB taxonomy): Bacteria > Pseudomonadota > Gammaproteobacteria > Burkholderiales > SCOH01 > CALMFQ01. The sequence goes on from CAZBWH010000077.1 coordinate 7,547, forward strand.
GCGACCAGCTCCAGGTCGAGATGGCCGTCGATCAGGGCGACGACACCGCCGTGGGCGGGGGCGTGATCCCTGGCGTGGTCGTGCTTGCCGCCGGCAAAGGCGGGGCTGGCCAGGGCGATACTGAGACTGACGAGCAGGGATGCGGGGTACAGCTTGGACATGATGGCTCCTTGAACAGAATGACTGGCAGCCTGTCGGACTTGAGACTGATTTGCTGCGCCAGTGAGAGAAACGGTCCATATTGGCCCGTTTTCCCACTCGGCTCGCGACGATCGCTCAAGTCCGACAGGCCGCCAAGGTGAATCACAGTGCGTCGGGCCCGCTGTGGTGAACGAGATGGACGGCGGCCTGCTTGCCGAACAGCCAGAACAACGCGGGGGTGAGAAAGGTGTCGAGCAGGGTCGAGCTGAGCAGACCGGAGAAGATCACCACTGCGACCGGATGCAGGATTTCGGTGCCGGGCCGTTCGGCTTCGAACAGTAGCGGGGCCAGGGCAAAGGCGGTGACCAGTGCGGTCATCAGTACCGGCGAGAGCCGTTCGAGCGAGCCACGCAGGATCAGTGCCTGACTGAAGGGCTGGCCTTCGCTGCGCATCAGGTTGATGTAGTGGCTGACCATCAGGATGCCGTTGCGCACTGACATGCCGGCCAGGGTGATGAAGCCGATCAGGGCGGCGATCGACAGCGGCTGGCCGGACAGCCACAGACCGGCTACGGCACCAACCAGGGCCAGCGGAATGTTGACCATGATCAGCGCGGTCAGCACGGCGGACTGGTAGCGGCTGTAGAGGGTGACGAACATCAGCACCAGCGAGACGATCGACAGCAGGGCAACCTGGCGCGCCGCCTGTTCCTGCGCCTGGAACTGGCCACCGAGGGTAATGAAGTAGCCTTCCGGCAGCGGGGTAGCGGCGACGATGCGGCGGATGTCGGCGACGATGTCGGACAAGGCGCGGCCCTGGGCGTTGGCCGACAGGACGATCCGTCGCTTGCCACCTTCGCGGCTGATCTGGTTGGGGCCGTCGCTGTCTTCGATGCTGGCCAGGCGCGTCAGCGGCACGCTGCCGTGCGGGGTGCTGAACTGGATGCGACCCAGCCCCTCAAGGGTGCGGGCGGTGTCAGGCAGGCGCAGTACCAGGGCAAACCGCCGGTTGCCTTCGACGATCTGCGCCGCCTGCTCGCCTTCGATCAGTCCTTGCAGCATGGCCAGAATCTGCGGCGCGGGTACGCCGTAGCGGGCGGCGGCGGCGTAGTCGACCCGAATCCGGATCTGCGGCGACAGCACCTGTTTTTCCACCTGCAAGTCGGCCAGTCCCGGCACGGTGGCCAGCCGGCCGCGCAGCGATTCGGCCTGGCTGCGCAACACGTCCAGTTCGTCGCCGAACAGCTTGATGGCGATCTGCGAACGCACACCTGACAGCATGTGGTCGATGCGGTGGGAAATCGGCTGGCCGATTTCGATCGCCGCCGGGAGCAGAGCCAGCCGGGTGCGGATATCGGCCTTGATCTCGTCCATTGAGCGGGTCAGCTCGCCGGCTGGCTTGATGCCGACATCCAGCTCGCTGACGTGCACCCCTTCGGCGTGTTCGTCCAGTTCGGCGCGACCACTGCGCCGGCCGACGTGGATCACCTCGGGGACGGCCTTGACCCACTGCTCGGCCTGCTGCGCCAGCGCCGACGATTGCGCCAGGGTCACGCCCGGATTGAGCCGCAGGCCGATCAGCAGCGTACCCTCGTTAAAAGGCGGCAGGAAGGTCGTGGGGAACCACGGCACCGCCAGCGCCGCCAGCAGGGCCGCCACCAGCCCGGCCGCCACCGCCCGGCGCGGCCGCTGCAACACGGCCTGCAGCCAGACTTGGTAGCGCGCCTTGAGCCAGGCCAGCAGCCGGGTGTCGCCGTGCTGCGCGGCCGCCAGGCGCGGCAACAGATACACCGCCAGCACCGGGGTCACGCTCACCGATACGATCAGCGAGGCCAGGGTGGAGACAATGAACGCCAGCCCCAGCGGGATAAATAGCCGCCCTTCCATGCCGGGCAGGGCAAACAGCGGCAGAAACACCAGCACGATGATGATGGTGGCGTACAGGATTGCCGAGCGCACCTCCAGTGTTGCCTGCGCCACAATGCTCAACACGGGCAGGCGCTGCGCCGGGCTGGCGCCGTGACTCTCCCGCAGGCGCCGCAGGACGTTTTCCACCCCGACCACCGCATCATCGACCAGGCTGCCGATGGCAATCGCCAGCCCGCCCAGCGTCATGGTGTTGATCGACATGCCAAACAGGCGGAACACCAGCGCAGTGATGAAAATGGACAGCGGAATTGCGGTCAGCGCAATCACGGTGGGGCGCAGGGTACCCAGAAACAGGAACAAGATCACCGCGACGAACACCGAGGCACCGATCAGCTTGCCTTCCAGTGTGTCGATCGAGGCCTGGATGAAGCTGGCCTGGCGGAAAGTGACCTGTGGCCGGGCCATGCCGGCCGGCAGCGAGCGCCCCAGCTCGTCCAGCGCGCCCTCGATGCTGCGGGTCAGGCGCAGGGTGTCGGCGGCGGGCTGTTTCTGGATGCCCAGAATCACCGCCGGCCGGCCGGCAAACCCGGCATCGCCGCGCTTGATCGCCGGGGCAAATGCCACCTCAGCGATCTGGCGCAGCAGGATCGGCTGGCCATTGCGGGCAGTCAGCGCCAAATTTTGCAGGTCTTCCAGCCGCGAAGTGCGGCCCTGATTGAGGATCAGGTACTCGCGGCCCTGCATTTCCAGAAAGCCGCCCGAAGTATTGGCCGAAAAGCCCTTGATGGCCGCATCGAGCTGGTCGTGGGTGATCCCCAGCCCGGCCATCTGCACGGTGTCCGGCTGCACCTGGAACTGGCGCACCTCACCGCCGATCGGGATCACCTGCGCCACACCGGGAATCGCCATCAGCCGTGGGCGCAGCACCCAGTCGGCGTATTCGCGCACTGCCATCGACGACAGCCGGGCCGGATCGACCGGAATGGCAATCTGCATGATCTCGCCCATGATCGAGCTCACCGGGCCCATGTGCGGCGTGACCCCGGCCTGCAGGCTGGTGTCGAGCGCCGACAGCCGTTCGGACACCATCTGGCGGGCGCGGAAAATCTCGGTTCGCCAGTCGAACGTGACATAAATGAACGACAGGCCGGCGCTGGAAACCGAACGGATGCTTTCCACATCCGGCAGGCCGTTCATCGACGTTTCCAGCGGGAAGGTAATCAGCTGCTCCACTTCCTCGGCCGCCATCCCGCCTGCCTCGGTCATGATGGTGACGGTGGGTTTGTTGAGATCGGGAAACACGTCCACCGGGGTCTGGCTGAGGGTGAACGCGCCGTAGGCAACCAGCACCAGGCCCACCACCATCACCAGCAAACGGTAGCGCAGGCTGTGTTCGAGCAATAGTTTGAACATGGCTGTCTCCCTAGCGAATCTGGTTGATCAGGGCCGCGCCCTGAACCACCACCCGCTCGCCAGGCTGCAGGCCGTGCGTCACCGCCACCCGCCCCCCGTCCAGCGGCGCCACCCGCACCGGGCGGGGCTCAAAGCGCTCCGGCGCCGTCTTGACCCAGACAATCGCCTGATTGGCCGGCGTTTTCATCAACGCCGCCACCGGCACGCCCAAACCATCCAGTGTGCTGCGCAGGTGCACCAGCACCGGCAACGGTGTGCCCACCGCCAGCCGATGCAGCGCCGGGCCATCGGCGGCAAACAGCACCGGTAAAGCCTGCTCACGCAACTGGCGCCCGACGCCGAGCAAGCGCAACGGCACCCGCTCCGGCCCCACCACCACACTGCCGCTGGCCATCTCGCCCGCCAGCGCCGGCTCGTAGGCCATCGCCTCGATCTGCAGCCGCGCCGGGTCGATCACCTCGAATACCCGTTCCCGCGCATCCACCACCTGCCCGGCCTGCACATTGGCCGCCGCAATCACGCCTGTTACCGGAGCCGTCAACGGCTCACGCGCTGTCAGCCCGGCCTGCAGCGCCGCCAGCCGCCGGCGCAGGCCGGACAGCTCGGTCTGTGCCTCGTCGATCTCCTTCTGCGGCACCACCCCGGCCATGCCCTGCAAACGTGCCAACTGGCGATCGACCCGCACGGCCGCTGCCTGCAGCTCAGCCGCCTGCACCTCCTGGCTAGAGCGATCGACCGCGCTGCTGGCCAGGCGCACATACGCCAGAACCTCGCCCTTGCGCACCCGTTGCCCCAGCTGCGGCAAACCGCTCGGCCCCGGCTCGATCCGGCCAGCCTGCATCGGCTGCACCGGACCGCCGGCATTCGGATCGACCACCACCCTGCCCGCCAGCTCGACCGTGCGCGCCAACCGCGCCGCCGCCACCGGTAGCGTGCGCACCGCATACAGACGCTGCGCCGGCTTGGGCAGCCACACACTGCCGTCCGGCAAACGCTGCGGCCCCACCCCCGCCACCTGTACCGACGGCTCATCGCCGTGGGCGTGATCGTGCCCTTCGTCCGCCCGCGCCGTCAGCGCCAGCAGCGTCAGCCAGGCTAGTACCACCCGACGTGAATTCATGCGGCCTCCCGCTGGTTCGCCGCACCAACCCGGCCACGGCGCCAAGTCAAGCCGGCCCCCAGCAGCAGCACGCCGGCCAAGCCACCCCAGCCCGCCAGCCGCCCGGCTGTCATCCGCTGCGGCGCCGGAGCCGCTTCGGCCGCTGGCGCCACCGTCAGCACCCCGGCCAGCAGATCGGACTGCTCGCCAGCCAGCACGGTAGCCGTCACCGGCAAGGTGCCCGGCGCCGGCGCACGCGGTAAGGTCACGCTGAAGTCGCCACCTTCGTCGGCGGTCAGCGTGTAGCGCGCAGCGCCCAGCTCCAGCTCGATCCGGCCGTTGGTCACCGGGCTGCCATCGGCAAAGCGGTCCAGATACAGCGTCAGCCGCCTGCCGTCCAGCACCCCGACCAGCTCGAACAACTCTGACACCGCAGTAAAACGCGGCAAGCCCGCCGGGCCGCCCGGCAGCGCAGCAGCCTCGTGCTCATGGCCGTGATCGTGGTCACCGCCCGCCCACGCCAGCGGACTGGCCAGCAACGCCAGCACCAACCCGGCCACAGCCAACGGCCGCAGACTGCCAGCAGCCTGTCGGGCTTGAGACTGGCCTGCTGCGCCAGCGGGAGAAACGGTCCATATTTGCCCGTCTTCTCGTTGCATAGACCCGCTATGCGCCTCGAAAACGGGCAAATCTGTCCTCGTTTTCCCACTCGGCTCGCCACGATCGCTCAAACCCGACAGGCTGCTAGCCCCGCCAATCGGCAAGGCATGATATATCGTCGGAAAAGACATCCGATCCTCCTGAAACAATGGGAAAAATACATTCAAGACAAGGATCGGCAAGGCGCACCCGCAACGGGGCGCAACGATGCAGGCGGCCAACGCCGCCAGACAGCACAGGGAAAGGAAACCGTCAGCCCACCCCGCCGATCAGGCGAGGTCAAGCCAGTTGGGGCGTTCAGGAATGCCGGGAGGAGCCGAGCTCAGTGCGGCGCGGTAACCATCGACAGCCACCGCAGCAAACAGCGGCAGCGCAACATGCAGCTCCGCCACCAGCGCCAGCCCCGCCGCCGCATGGCAGGCACCGCAATCGTGATCGATACCTGCCGCATGCTTCTGCCCACCGGATGCATCATGGCAAGGCGGCTGGGCATCATGCTCATGATGCCCGACATGCCACGCCTGGCGGCCCGTTTCATGCTGACAATACGCCGCCGCCGACGCCCAGCTGAACTGGACCGGCAACAACATCAGCAAAAGGATGGCAAACAAGCGGCGCATGGGGCAGATCGTAGCAGCGACAGGGGCGGCCGGGCAAGCCGTCTGACAGCCGGGGCCAACTACCGCACCTGTCCTGCAAGCCCCGTCCCCATTGCCTCGCAGCCCGGCCTGCACACCAATGCCGGCGCGGCTTGCAAGCCGGTGGCGATCGGCAGCCCAGTAGCATAACGAAGACAGCTTTCCCGCTCGGCTTGCCACGAGCGCTCAAGCCCGACAGGCGGCAGGAATCGCGTCAACTTGACGAGGGTCATGGACCAGGCAGGCAAGGGGCGCTGCAATGCGGTTTTTGCCCTGAAAGGTTCCGATCATGCGTACTGTGTTGTTCTCCCTGCTGCTGGCGCTGGCCAGCCCGTTGGCGCCGGCAGCCGAACATGCGCATCATGCCCCTGCCGCCGGGCCAGGCCACGCGACGGAGGGCTTGGCGCTGTCGTTGAATCAGGGCCAACGCTGGCAGACCGATGCC
>CAZBWH010000078.1:0-13279 GCA_964495595.1 uncultured Burkholderiales bacterium
GCTGCAAGCCAGTACCAGAGCGGCCTGCAGGCTTACACCTAAGGATGCGCTGATTATTGGCTGCGCGGGCGAATCGCTGCGTCGCGCGGTGCTCGAAGGGCCGCCTATCTCCATGATAGGCCTCACCTTCTGCGCGCCGGGCTCCTTGCGCTTCATCCCGCTCGCCGAATAAATGAGCACATTCCTACGGGACTTGAGGCGGGCCTGCCGCGCCAGCGGGAGCAGCAGGCCGGGGACAACCAACCGATGGGTCAGGCTTGGCGGCTGGATTTGGGGGCTGCAAACAGCGCTGCCTGCGGCCGGTTGCTGCTGCGACTGGCGGCGGGGTTGGCCGGACGGGGATTACTGGCAGGCGATCGGTTGCCGGTTGGCTGGCTGGCACGATTGCCATTGGCGCCGGCGCGATTGCCGTTGGCTGGCGCACGATTGCCGTTGACGGGTGCACGGTTGCCGTTGACCGAATCCCGGTTGCCGTTGACGGGCGCACGGTTGCCGTTGGCTTCGACTGTGCCGTTGCGGGGCGGCTGGCTGCGCGACGATTGAGGCCGCCCGGCGACATTGCCCGCTGCCGGACGAGGCTGGCTCCGGCCTTCGGCCTGCCGCGGCTGGCCCTGGGCCGGACGCGCCCCTGAGCGGGACTGGCCACGGCCGCCACGCAAAGGAGGGCGTTCGTCACTTTGGGCATCCGCGAGGATGGCTTCGCGGCTGGGCGGCACGAAATCGGCGGCGGTCACGCGTGGAATCGCTTTCTTGATCAGCTTTTCGATGCCACTGAGCAGCTTGATTTCGTCGCTGTCGACCAGCGACACGGCGGCCCCGGTTGCGCCAGCACGGCCGGTGCGGCCGATGCGGTGTACGTAATCTTCTGCGACGTTCGGCAACTCGAAATTGACTACTTGCGGCAGCTGGTCGATATCCAGCCCGCGGGCGGCGATGTCGGTGGCGACCAGCACCGGCAGGCTGCCGTCTTTAAAGTCAGCCAGCGCCTTGGTGCGGGCGTTCTGGCTCTTGTTGCCGTGAATCGCCATTGCCGGGATGCCATCCTTGCCGAGCTTTTCTGCCAGCCGGTTGGCGCCGTGCTTGGTACGGGTGAACACCAGCACCTGTTTCCAGTCGTGTTTGCGGATCAGGTGGCTGAGCAGGTCGCGCTTGTGCCCCTGCGGCACCAGATGCACGCTCTGCTCGACAAGTTCGGATGCGGTGTTGCGGCGCGCCACTTCGACACAGCCGGGATTGGTCAGCAGGCCGTCGGCCAGTGTTTTGATTTCATCCGAGAATGTGGCCGAGAACAGCAGGTTCTGCCGCTTGGCCGGCAACAGCGCCAGAATCTTGCGGATGTCGCGGATGAAGCCCATGTCGAGCATGCGGTCGGCTTCGTCCAGCACCAGGATTTCAATGCCGGACAAATCGAGCGTTTTCTGGCCGACGTGATCCAGCAGACGGCCGGGTGTGGCAACCAGGATATCGACCCGGCCACGCAGCTGTTTGGTCTGCGGGTTGATGTTGACGCCGCCGAACATCACCATTGATTTCAGTGGCAGATGTTTGCCGTAGGTTTGCACCGATTCTTCGACCTGGGCCGCCAGTTCGCGGGTCGGGGTCAGGATCAGGCAGCGCGGGCGGCCAGGATTGGGGATTTTCGGCGAGCTGCTGAGTAGATGCAGGATCGGCAGGGTGAAACCGGCGGTTTTGCCGGTGCCGGTCTGGGCGGCAGCCAGCAAGTCGCCGCCTTTGATCACCAGCGGGATGGCCTGCGCCTGAATCGGTGTCGGAACGGTGTAGCCGGCTTCAGCAACGGCTTGAATAAGGGAAGGCGCCAGCCCGAGGCTGGCAAAACTGATTTCGGTAGACAAGCAACAAACTCCTGCGACAGCCTGTCGCAGATGCGACGCCAATCGAGGCAGACGAGTGGTAGCGATCAAAAGGATCGTCAAGGGAGAAAAGTCTGCGGTGCCGATTGGCCTGGCTCGCAGGGCTGGCGGATTGTACCTGCATCGCGCAGGAACTCAAGCGTTTTGGCCGGTCAATCAGGCACTTATGCCATGAGCATCACACATCCAGCGGATCGACATCCAGCGCCCAGCGTACCTGTCGATGGCGCAGGGCGCGCAGGTGAGGCAGCCAGTCGGCAAGAAACGATTGCAGCGCAGCACGGCTGGCGTGCTGCACCAGCAACTGGGCTCGATCCAGACCGGCCAGCCGCTGCATGCTGGCGGCGACCGGGTCGAATACGGTGACGTCCGTCTTGAGCAGTGCAGCAACAGCCGCCGCCTGACGCAGAAAATCCAGTGCGTCATCCAGGCGGGCCGCCTCGGCACGCAATACGGCCTGAAAGATCGCCGGTGGAAAGCCGGCCTGACGCCGTTCTGCCAGCAGCATGTGCGCGTAGCCGTCGAAATCGTGCCGCATCACGGCGGCAAACAAGGGGTGATCGGGGAACTGGGTCTGGATCAGCACCGCACCTGGCCGCTCGCCGCGCCCTGCCCGGCCAGCCACTTGAATCAGCAGCGAAAACAGCCGTTCGGTGGCACGGTAATCGGCGCTGAACAGGCTGACGTCGGCATTCAGCACGCACACCAGCGACAGATCGGGAAAATCATGCCCTTTGGCCAGCATCTGGGTGCCGATCAGGATGTCGGCCTCGCCGGCGTGGACCTGGCGATAAATGGTATCCCAGGCATGTTTGCTGCGTGTGCTGTCCCGGTCGATGCGCAGGATGCGGGCCTGCGGCAACGCTTGTGCCAGCATGGTTTCCAGCCGTTGGGTACCCAGGCCCAGTGGCTTGAGATCCTGATTGCCGCAGTCGGGACACGCCAGCGGGATGGCCGCTTCGCCGCCACAGTGGTGGCAACGCAGCCGCTGCTCGCGCAAATGCACCACCAGACGGGCGCTGCAACGCTGGCAGGCAGCCGCCCAGCCGCAATCGGCGCAGAACAGCACCGGGGCGTAGCCGCGGCGGTTGATGAACACCAGACTTTGCTCGCCTTGCTGCAAGCGCTGTTGCAGTGCGGCAACCAGACTGGGCGCCAGCCCCTGATCCAGCCGCTGCCGGCGGGTATCGACGCATTGCACGCTGGGCAGACTGGCTCCGCCAGCGCGCCTGGTCAGGCGCAGATAGCGGTAACGGCCAGTCTGGGCGTGGTGGTAGCTTTCCAGCGACGGCGTGGCCGAGCCAAGCAGGATCGGCACGTTTTGCTGACGCGCCCGGTAAATGGCAACATCACGCGCCGAGTAGCGCAGGCCATCCTGCTGTTTGAATGAAGCATCGTGCTCTTCATCGACAATGATCAGCCCTAGCCTGGGTAATGGGGTGAACACCGCCAGCCGGGTGCCCAGCACAATGTCGGCCTCGCCCCGCATGGCAGCCAGCCAGTGGCGGGCGCGTTCGCTGTCGTTCAGTCCGCTGTGCAGGCTGACCAGCGGCAGACCGGGAAAACGGCGCTGGAAACGATCTACCAGCTGCGGGGTAAGGTTGATTTCTGGTACCAGCACCAGAATCTGCTGCCCGTCGGCCAAGGCGGCCGCTACACGCTGCAGGTAGATTTCGGTTTTGCCGCTGCCGGTAATACCGTGCAGCAGCCAGACGGCAAACGCCGGCGGTTCGGCGGCCAGCTGTGCCAGCACTTGCTGCTGCTCGTCATTGAGTGCAGGGCCAGCGGCGCACTGCCACGCTGGCGGCGAATACGGCAACTCGGCCCGCTCGATCCAGCCTGTCTGTTGCCACTGGGCGAGCAGCCGGCCGGCGCCCGCCCCCAACGTCCGCAAGGAGGGTGCGGCGACGCAATCGGCTGCCAGCAAGGCGCTGGCGACGGCATGCTGAAGCGGAGCCCTGACGGGCAGCGCCTGCGGCAACTGCTGGCGGCCTGCTGCCGTGACCCGCCAGCCGGATGGCGCAGCAACCAGGCAAGGAGCGCTGCGGCGCAGTAAGGCTGGCAAGGCGGTAAACAGCGTAGGGCCGAGCGGATACTGGTAATAACTGGCGCAAAACCTGACCAGGTCGAACAGCTGCACTGGCAGAGCGGGCACATCGTCCAGCCGCTGACGAACCGGCTTGAGCGAATCTGGCGGGAGCATGGACTCACTGGCCAGCTCCCACACCACGCCAGCCAGCCAGCGCTTGCCGAACGGCACCACCACCCGCCGGCCAATATCGGCATGAGTCAGGTCAAGTGCCCGATAATCAAACAAGCCAGGCAACGGGACATCCAGCGCAACCCGGACAATGGGCTCTTGAATGGCTTTTGATTCAGTCAATTGGCGAGGTTTTCCAGAATCCGGCTCATCAGTAATAGCCAGTACGTTGTGGCGACTAGAGTTTTTCTTCACCCACAGCTTCTGTGGATAAGTTTGTGGATCAAACCGGAACAAGCGGTGCAATCTGCTGTCCGGTAAGGGCTTTTTCTGGTCAGCCCAAAAAACAGACAGCCGCTAAGCCCTTATAAATCAGCAACATGCAAACAACAACCCGTCAAAACAAAATGCCATGAGCATATATAGTCAGGCACTGATGCAGTGTTGACAACTCGGCTCAATTCTGCGGTTGATGGTAACGCCGGCTCTGCCGGTGCACCGAATCAACCAGCACAGCGACATGTTCCGGGTTGGAAAACTGCGAGATGCCATGCCCCAGGTTGAACACGTGGCCCGTTCCTTCACCGTAGGCAGCCAGGATCACTCCCACCTCGGTTTCGATGGCTTGCGGCGAGGCAAACAGCGCGTTCGGATCGAAATTGCCCTGCAACGCCACGCGGTCGCCGGTCCGTGCCCGGGCGGCGCCGATATCGATGGTCCAGTCCAGCCCGATGGCGTCGCAGCCGGTCGCGGCGATCGACTCCAGCCACAGTCCGCCGCCCTTGGTAAACACGATCACCGGCACCTTGGCACCGTTGTGTTCGCGCTTCAGGCCATCGATGATCTGCTGGATGTAGCGCAAGGAAAACTCGTGATAGGCACGCTGCGACAAGGCACCGCCCCAGGTATCGAATATCTGCACCGCCTGGGCGCCGGCTTCGATCTGTGCGTTGAGGTAGTCAGTCACGGCGCGGGCATTGATGTCGAGTACGTGGTGCAGCAACTCGGGCCGGTTGTAGAGCATGGTCTTGACCAGCGTCCAGCTATCGCTGCTACCGCCTTCGATCATGTAGCAGGCCAGGGTGAACGGGCTGCCGGAAAAGCCGATCAGCGGCACCGAGCCATCCAGCGCGGTGCGGATCTGCTTTACCGCATCCAGCACATAGCGCAGCTTGTCGGTAGGATCGGGCACGGTAAGGTTGCGGATTTCCCACTCGTCGCGCAGCGGCCGTTCGAATTTCGGCCCCTCGCCTTCGGCAAAATACAGCCCCAGCCCCATCGCATCGGGCACGGTGAGGATGTCGGAAAACAGGATCGCGGCGTCCAGCGGAAAACGCGCCAGCGGCTGCAGGGTCACTTCGGTAGCCAGGTCGGGTGACTGGCACAGCCCCATGAAATTGCCGGCCCGGCGACGGGTTTCGCAATATTCCGGCAGGTAGCGCCCGGCCTGGCGCATCAGCCAGACAGGCGTGTAATCGACGGGCTGGCGCAACAGGGCGCGCAGAAAGGTATCGTTTTTCAGAGGCGTCATGATTCGACCTTGGGTTAGGGGGCAAACAGCATCATCCACTCACAGACTGAGCGACGATCGCAGAAATTCCGGCACGGCAAACAGTGCCTGATGAATGTCGCCATTGTAATAGCTCAGGCCGCTGATGCCAGCCTCGCTTAGTCTTTGATTGATCCGGATCGGGTCGCAGGCGGCCGGATCGCTGGCCTGCCCTGCCACCGCCAGCGCCCACAACCCACCATACGACGGGATCGGCACCAGCATCGGCCGGACGACGGCGAATACCCCGGCCAGGCGGTGATACAAGGCGCTGACCTGCTCCGGCTGATAGACCGGCGACCCCAGATGCAAGGACAGCAGGCCGTGTTCGGCCAGCTGCTGCCTGCAAAGGAGGAAAAAGTCGCGCTGGTACAGCGGCAACGCGGCGCCCACCGGATCGGTCAGATCGAGCACGATCAGATCGTAGCCACCCGCCGATGCCTGCAGGAAAGCCCCGCCATCGCCCAGATGCAGCACCAGCCGGGGGTCGTCAAAGGCTTGGTGATGCACGCCCGGCAGCCAGGCGCGTGCCAGCTCGACCACTACCGGATCGAGCTCGGCCACGTCAACCGTTTGCAGCGAGGCATAACGCAGCAACTGGCGCGCCGAGCCACCATCTCCGCCGCCGATCACCAGGGCGCGGCGCAGCGGCGGCATGGCTTGGGCAGCCGGGTGGATCAGCGTTTCGTGGTAATAGAATTCATCGGCCTCGGTGCTCATCAATACGCCATCGAGCCGGAAAAACCGGCCAAATACCGGATGCTGGTACAAAGCCACCTGCTGAAAGGACGACTGGTGCAGCGCGATCAGCCGCGATTGCCGCAACCGCAATGCCACTGCTGGATGCAGCGCTTCATCCAGCTCGGGCGCCGGCGTGGTGGTGGCAGCAGCGGGATCGGCCATTCACACCCAATCGCGTGGCGGCAGGAAGTCGCAGTACAGCAGGGACTCCGGCGAACCCGGCTCGGGGCGCCAGTCGTAGCGCCATTTCACCACCGGCGGCATCGACATCAGGATCGATTCGGTTCGGCCGCCTGACTGCAGGCCGAACAGGGTGCCGCGGTCGGCCACCAGATTGAATTCGACGTAGCGGCCACGCCGATAAGCCTGAAAATCGCGCTCGCGCTCACCGTAGGCCATCTGGCGGCGCCGCAGCACGATTGGCAGGTAGGCATCGAGAAAGTGGTCCCCGACGCTTTGCATGATGCCCAGGCAGTGCTCAAACCCCTGCTCGGCCAGATCATCAAAAAAGATACCACCGATCCCACGTGGCTCCTGCCGGTGTTTCAGATAGAAATATTCATCGCACCAGCGCTTGAAACGGGGATGGTAATTGCTGCCGAACGGTTCCAGTGCGGCCTTGCAGGTGCGGTGGAAATGCTGGGCATCCTCCAGGAACGGGTAGTACGGCGTCAGGTCCATCCCGCCACCAAACCAGAACACTGGCGCCTCGTCAGGCCGGGTTGCCACGAACAGACGCACGTTCAGGTGCGTGGTCGGCACGTACGGATTGCGCGGGTGCAGCACCAGCGAAACTCCCATTGCCTCCCACGAGCGACCCGCCAGCTCGGGGCGATGCGCCGAAGCCGACGGCGGCAGCTGTCGCCCGGTAACGTGGGAAAAATTCACTCCACCACGTTCGAACAGTGCGCCCTCCTCGATCAAACGGGTGATACCGCCACCGCCTTCAGGGCGCTGCCATTCATCGCGCAGGAACGGCGAGCCTTCCAGCGATGCCAGCGCATCGACCACCCTGCCCTGCAAGCAGAGCAAATACCCTTTGACCAGATTGATATCCATTGTTGTGCGCCTTCCCTGAATCCTTGAGTCATCCTGAATCCGGCAGACTGCTGGCGAGTAGCCATTGCCCAGCCCGCATGCGATTGCCGATAATGATCGCATGAATCTGCCCCGAAACCCCTTCCCCGGCAGCCAGTGGACCCTGAGCCTGCCGGTGTTTTCGCTGCTGCTTGCCTTGCTGGGTGGCCTCGGTGCGGTAGCGGTGGTTCTGGTGCAATACGCAGCCCACCCCTGGGCATTGCCCTTGCTGCTGTTGCTGGTTTTCGCCCTGCTGGGCCTGGCCGGGTGGACATTGCACGCGCTGCGCAGCCACATCAATCAGCGCATGCAGGCCGAGCAGGAGCGGGATCAATTCTTCAAGCTGTCGCTGGACATGCTGGGCGTGGTCGGCTTTGACGGCACCATTCACCAGATGAGCCCGGCGATCGAGCGCATTCTGGGGTTTCGGTCCGAAGACGTCATCGGCACCCATTTTTTTGATTATGTCCACAAGAGCGACATCGGCCCGACCTTGCAGGTCGTGACCGACAAGCTGCTCAACGGCCAACCGGTCACCTATTTCGAAAACCGCTTCCGCACCCGGGATGGCGGCATCAAATGGCTGTCCTGGACGGCCAACCCCGACAATCACGAACACCTGCATTACATCGTTGCGCACGATGTCAGCCCGCGCAAGGAGTTCGAACACGCGCTGGGCGAAGAATCGGCCTTTCGCAAGGCCATGGAAGACGCCCTCTCCACCGGCATGCGCGCCATCGACATGCAGGCCTGCATCACCTACGTCAATCCGGCCTTTTGCGCCATGACCGGGTTCAGTGAACGCGAGCTGGTCGGCCGCCGGCCACCCTACCCCTACTGGCCCGACCGGGGCTACGAAGCCCACCAGCACAATCTCGAACTGACCCTGCAGGGCAAGGTAAAACAGGAAGGCTTCGAACTGATGCTGCGGCGCAAGGATGGCCAGCTGATCTCGGTACTGTTCCATGTCTCGCCGCTATTCGATGTCGGTGGCCGGCAGACCGGCTGGATGGCTGCGATGACCGACATCACCGACCGGCTGCGCGCCAGCGAACAGCTGGCCGCCGCCTATGACCGGTTTGTAGCCGTGCTCGACGGCCTTGATGCCGCCGTGTCGGTCAGCGATCCTGACGACAATGAAGTCCTGTTCGCCAACGACCACTACCGAACTCTCTACCAGCTCGACCCGGCCAGCACCCATTTCTGCGACGTCCTGCAAACCCGCCGCCGCAGGCATCATGCCGCCGACGGCAGCTTCGAGCTGGAATTGCAGGACGAGCTGAACCAGCGCTGGCTACACCTGCGCGACAACCCGATCAAATGGGCAGACGGCCGCACCGTCAGACTGGAAATCGCCACCGACATCAGCGAGCGCAAGCAGGGCGAGGAAATGTACCGCCAGCAACTGGAAAAGCTGCAGACCACCTCACGCCTGATCACCATGGGCGAAATGGCCAGCAGCCTGGCGCACGAGTTGAACCAGCCGCTGGCCGCGATCAGCAACTACTGCAACGGCTGCGTCGCCCGCATCGAAGGCGGCACCACCACCCCGCAGGAACTGCTCGGCGTCATGCAAAAAGCCAGCAACCAGGCGGAACGGGCAGGTACCATCATCCGCCGCATCCGCGAGTTTGTTAAAAAAAGTGCGCCGGACCGAACCAGTTGCAAAGTCAGCGAAATCATCGACGCCACGCTCGGTTTTGCCGAAATCGACGCCCGCAAGCATGGCGTGCAACTGCAACTGGATATCGACCCCACCCTGCCCGACGTGCTGGCCGACCGGATCATGATCGAACAGGTGCTGCTCAACCTGCTGCGCAACGCCATCGAAGCGATGCATGCCACCCCGATGCCCGAACGCTTGCTGTGCCTGGCCGTCCACCGGCGCGAGCCGGGCCAGCTGATGATCTCGGTCACCGACCGCGGCCACGGTATCACCGCCGAAAGCCGTGCCAAGCTGTTTGCCCCGTTTTTCACCACCAAGCCCCACGGCATGGGAATGGGGCTCAACATCTGCCGCTCGATCATCGAATTCCACCACGGCCAGCTCTGGAACGAAGCCAACCCGGCCGGCGGAACCGTATTCCGCTTTACCCTGCCCACCGTGCCCCGCCCCACCTCAATGTCAGAACATGAGCATAAACTGAATATGCTATAGGCATTTACTTGCCGGCATATTTGCCAGACAATACCCGCCGTTTATCAGGCTGGCGGAAACGCGCTTCTGCCGCCTCCCGCCCGACGGGCTGCCAAGCCATGGATTTCCGGGCACTTTTTCTCTGTCAAACCTGAAGGAAAACACCAATGAACAAGCTGATTCTGACCAGCATTATCGGCATGACGCTGAGCATCAGCCAGGCCAACGCATTCGGTCTGGGCGATTTGGGCAATATCGCCAAGGTCGCAACCGGCAGTGCCAAGGCAGAAGCTGCCGCCACTTCCAGCAACGTCACCGGCGATCTGGACAGCTTTCTGGCCACGGCCAAAGAAGCCGACACACTGATCACCGCCTCCAGCGACACCCTGTTCAAAACCATGGTGCCGCAAAAGGAAGTCGCCGCGCACAACGCGAAGGTGCTCGCCGCCAACAACATCACCGATCCGGCCAAGCGCGCTGAAATCCTGCAGCAATTGCTGGCTGAACAGATGGCCCGCCTGAGCCAGGTCGATTGGGACAAACAGGCCCGCGAAACACCGAAACTGCTGAATGCCGAGCAGAAGGTCGCCGTCACTACTGCGATCTACAACTTCACGCTTGGCACCCTGAAAGACAAAGAGTTGCTGGTGCAGAGCAAAGGATTAATCGGCGCCGTGCGCAGCAACCCGTTGCTGCTGATGCGCGTTGGCGAGCTGACCGACGTGTCCGGCTCGATCAGCAACCAGCTGGCAACCGCCACCTCGATTGCCGCCGGCCTGCCCAAACTGGCATCGGCCGTAGGCCTGGGCGCACTGCCGACCAGCGCAGCCGCAGCAGCCAGATAAGCCCCGCGCAGCTACCGGCCCATCGCCCGACGGACTTTCCCGTCGGGCTTTTTTGCGCCGTGTGCCCGCCCCGAATCGGGCTACAATCCAATCTCCGCCCTTACCTGGCCTGACCATGATCAAACCCACCGTATTTATCGTTGACGACGAAGAGGCCGTGCGTGATTCACTGCAATGGCTGCTCGAGTCCAAGGGTCTGAAAGTTGCGCTGTTTGACTCGGCCGAAACGTTTCTGGCCAGCTACACGCCTGACCGGGCGGGGTGTCTGGTCGTGGATGTGCGAATGCCGGGGATGAGCGGGCTAGAGTTGCAGGAAAAGCTGGCCGAGTGGCAATACACGATTCCGGTGATTTTCATTACCGGCCACGGCGACGTGCCGATGGCGGTCCAGGCAGTCAAGCACGGCGCGGTTGATTTTCTGGAAAAGCCGTTCAACGACAAGGAGCTGCTGGCCATCATCGACCGCAGCCTGACGCAGGATCGCGCCCAGCGGGAGGGCGAATCACTGCACCGGCAAATCCGTGACCGGCTGGCCAGTCTGTCGCCACGCGAGCGGGCGGTGCTGGATCTGGTGGTGGCCGGCCGGCTGAACAAACAGATTGCCGATGAGCTGGCGATCAGCATCAAGACTGTCGAAGCCCACCGCGCCAACATGATGGACAAGATGGGCGCCCAATCGCTGGCCGAGCTGGTGCAACAGGTGCTCGCCGTCCGCGACGGTGGTTAGCGAAGATGAAGCGGGCGCTGGGCTTCTGGCTGGGTTGCTGGCTGTGTCTGTGTGGCCTGGCCGGCTACGCCAGTGGCTCGACGCCGGCGCTGCAGTTGAGCTATCTGCAGGACGATACTGGCCGACTGACGCCAGCCCAGGTGCAGACGGCCAGCCGCTGGACCCCGCTGGCCGGCACAACCGTCAATTTCGGCTACACCGGCCAGACGGTGTGGCTGCGCGCCAGGCTGGGGCCTGCCGATTCGGGGCAGCGCTGGTTGCTGGGTGTGCAATACGCCCAGATCGACGAACTGGATACCTACCAGCGCGACACCCACGGCACGCTGCACCATGCCAGTAGCGGCGACAGCCGGCCATTTGCGCTGCGGCCGGTGGCGCACCGGCTGTTCTACTTTCCGCTGACGCTGTCGGCCAGCCAGCCAACCGACCTCTATCTGCGCGCCCGCTCAGCCGGCACCCTGCTGCTGCCGGTGGTGCTGACCACGGCGGAACAGTTGCAGGCCAACGATCGAGTCCAGCAACTGCTGGCCGGCGTGTTTGCCGGCACCCTGCTGGCGATGCTGGCCTACAACCTGCTGCTGTTCCTGTCGCTGCGCGAAGCGAGCTATCTGTATTACGTGCTGTACATCGGCTGCTTTGCGCTGGCGCAGGCCATCCTCTACGGGTTGGCCAGCGAATACCTGTGGCCGGCCGCGGCGCTCAACAACAGCGCCCTGCCGCTGGTAACCGCACTGACCGCGCTGTTTCTGGCGCTGTTCAGCCGGGCATTCCTGAATGTAGGGCAATGGCGGCCGGCCCGGCTGGCGCTCGACGGGCTGGTTTGGCTGTTTGCCCTTATCGCGCTGGCGGCCGTGTGGCTGGACTATTCGCTGACCATGCCAGCGGCTATTGCGGCCAGCATGTTAGCGCCGATCGTGGTGAGCCTGATTGCCACACGGCTGTGGTGGCATGGCTACCAGCCGGCCCGCTACTATCTGCTGGCGTTTGCGGCCTTGCTGGCCGGTTTTCTGGCCAACGGCCTGAGCAGCTTCAACCTGGTGGCGGGCGGATTCTGGGCCGACTACGGCATGCCTATCGGCTCGATGCTGGAAATCACCCTGCTGTCGTTCGCCCTGGCTCACCGGCTGAAGCTGGCGCAGGAAGCCAACCAGCGATTGCAGCAGGCACATGCTGCCGAGCTGGAGCAGCGGGTGGACGAGCGCACCCGGCAGCTGGCCGAGGTGCTGGACGAGCTGACCCGCAGCAATGCGCGGCTACATGAGCTGACCCTGCACGATGCGCTGACCGGGCTGAAAAACCGCAAGTTTTTCGACGAGCAACTGCAGCAATGGTGGCGCCACGCGCAACGCTGGCAGTATCCGCTGGCGTTGCTGATGATCGACATCGACCATTTCAAGGCAGTCAACGACCGCTACGGCCATCCGGCGGGCGACGCCGCGCTGCAACAGGTGGCACGCCTGCTGGCCGACAGCCTGCAACGACCGGGAGATGAGGCCGTTCGCTACGGCGGCGAGGAGTTCGCCGTGTTGTTGCCGTCGACCGACGCCGAAGGGGCCGCCCAGCTGGCGGAACGCCTGCGCGCTACGGTGGCCGGCCAGGCATTCGATCTAGCGGGCCACCGCCTGCCACTGACAGTCAGTATCGGCGTGGCCCACATTGATTCAGGCGACCCGCTGCCACCGGCGGGGCTGATTGCGCGAGCGGATCAGGCGCTGTATCTGGCCAAGCGCAACGGCCGCAACCGGGTCGAATACAGCCTAACCGCTCCGCCAAACTGCTAACATCGCCGCTTTCACCACGCCAGCAGCAACCCCATGCTCAACATCATCTGGGCCGGCTTCATTCTCACCGCGCTGGCCACCGCCGCCTGGCAAGGCTTTGTGCTGGGTCATCCTGAGATATTCGGCCAGCTGACCAAGGCCATGTTCGACAGCGCCAAAACCGGCTTCGACATCGCCATCGCGCTGACCGGGGTGATGACGCTGTGGCTGGGCATCATGCAGATTGGCGAACGGGCCGGGTTTGTGCTGGCGATTGCCCGGCTGCTCGGGCCGCTGTTCACCCGGCTGTTTCCCGACATCCCGCCCGGCCATCCGGCACTGGGCAGCATGAGCATGAACATCGCCGCCAAT
>CAZBWH010000079.1:0-13245 GCA_964495595.1 uncultured Burkholderiales bacterium
GAACCGGGTGTCGTTTCATCCCACTGCGCATGAGCGGCGTGGGGCGATTTATAAATCGTTTACAGACCCATGTAGTCAGCCATGCGGCTGTTCATCCGGACATGGCCCAGTGCCGTGAACTCGATCGGTGCCACGTCGCGCCGGCTGGCCGCATACGCCAGGCAACCGGCAACGGCCGCATCGCCGTGGCGTTTGCCGCCGTCGTCACCGGTGGTGCGGCGATCGGGAATTCGCGCCACGCCCTTGACCACCTCGATCGCTCGCAAGTCAGCCAGGATGTCAGCGTCACGCGGCAGATCGTCGATGGTCCCGTCTTCGAATGCGGCCTTGAACGGCGGCATGTGGTCGCGGTACCAGCCCTCGGTCAGCATCACCTGCTCGATGCGGGTGCTGCCGTAGCGCTGCATCGCCACCTCGGCCAGATACTGGCCGTTGCCGCGGGCATCCATCGCGCCGGCCATGAAGCGCGGCAGGCGATCGACGGTGTAGAAGAGGATCTGCTCTTGCTGGCGGAATGGCACATTGCGCAGCTCGACCAGCAACGGCACGCGGCGCACCAGCCCCTGGTCTTCCAGCAGTGGCCACAGCACCGACAAGTCGCCGCTGCGGCCAAAGTCCATGCCGTAATAGCTGCGGCAACCCGGATCGAGCCTGGCCAGCAGCGGCTTGAGTTCGCGCTCGCACCAGTCGCGGGTTTCCGCCTCGCGGATGTGGTCGGGCAGTGTTTCAAAGCCTTTTGCACAACTGAAGCGCAGCACCGGTGTGGCCGGATTCATGCGCGATTCGATCAGGGCACGCGACAGATAGGCGCCGCTGCCGTTGCTCGGCACACAATCCAGTTCCTCATCCGCGCCAGCGCCGTAGAAATCGTAGACGTTCTGCATCCAGGCGGCTTCGTCTTCCGTCGTCCAGGGCAAGCCCCGCCGCAGGCAGACGCGGCGGTACAGGCCTTCGGCCACGGCATCCTTGAAGGTGATGCGTTGCACCGTGCCCTTGCGCTTGCCGGCACGGATATCGTTGATCAGTTCGTTGAACGGGTTTTCGTCGCCGTTGTGGGTGCTGATGACGCGCACCTTGCCGCCCCAGATCAGCATCGCCAGTGCGGCTTTCAGCAGCTCATACAGCTGCTCGTGGAAGGCTGCCTCGTCAATGACGATCACACCCTGACGACCGCGCAGATTGGATGGCCGGCTGGTCAACGCGACGATGCGGAAGCCGGACTCCGGAAAGCGGATGGTGAAGGTTTTGATGTGCTTATCGGCGTCGTCGTCTTCCCAAAAGCCTTCCTCGATTTCGCCCGCCGCCCGGTTGAACGCCCGAGCCCACATCGCGCAGGCCTGGATATACTCGACGGTCATGTCCTGGTTGTAGGCGATGTAGTAGACGTTCTGGCCACCGGCGGTGCGATCAGCGGCGGCAGTCAGCACATCGTCGGCCGCTTCGCCCCAGGTGAGGCCGGTACGCCGGCTCTTTTCGATCACCTTCAGCGGGCTGTCGTCTTCGATCCAGCGCTGCTGATACGGCAGCAGCACCGTCGGAATTGCCCCTCCCCCGTTGGGGGAGGGGTTGGGGAGAGGGCCAACAGCGCTCACGACGCCACCCCGAGAATCTCTCGCCGAATCGCCGCCACCGAATCCACCGACAAACCGCCTTTCTTGACGATGGTCTCGACGGCCGCAGCAGCGGCTTCGACACGAGCCTTCACTTCCGCCTGCCACTTCTTCTGCACCACCGAGGCGCGGCCCAGATCGGCGACGGCCCGGGCCACCTTGGTGATATCGAATTTGCCGTCCTTGCTCATCAGCAGCTTGTACAGATGTTCCTGTACCAGCCGCATCAGCGCATCGTTGACGGCGCCTTCTTCGTCCGGCGCCTCTGCCACCATCGCCTTGGCCTGTTCGCTGGCCAGCTTCAGTGCTGCCAGCCGGCCCTCGAATTCCTGGCCGTAGCGATGCAAGGCGCTTTTGCTGATGGCGTAGCCCTGGGCTTCCAGTTCGCCGGCCAGCGCTTCGTATTCGCTGAAATTGCCCTCGACCAGTGCCCGATCCAGCCAGGCTTTGACTTCGGCGGGCAGCGCCGCCACTTTGCTGCGCGGCGGCATGTCAAAGTCCATATTTCTGCGGCCGGGCGATGCCGGGCGCGCAATCGATGTTGTATTCGACCATGTCGATGCCATAGCGGCCGATGTCCGCCACCAGCTCGCCATCCGGCCGCTTGTGCAACTTGATCAGGCCGCGTTCGGCCAGATAGTCCAGCTCGCGCCGTACCTCGCTGCGGGTGGCGTCGGCAAACTCGGCGCGGATGATCGACAGCAGCAGCGTGTCGCTGGCGCCATCGGCATCGCGCGCATTGTTGAGTGCCAGCAACAGCACCCAGCGCATGAACTCGCGGCGGAATTTGGCGGGATCAGTCATGTTTGGTACCTCGTAGTTGGATGTTTTCGATCTTCAGTGCCAGGCCGTCGAGCTTGGCCTCGATCACCGTCTGGCTACGCATGAAGTCTTCGCGGCGGACATATTGCAGGGGCATCTCTGCCCGGAAATTCAGGAATTCACGCTCCAACCCTTTCCAGCCATTCACATCGCGGCGCATTTCCGCCAGCAGATCGGCAAAGCGCTCATCCCAATGGGCGGCAGCTGTCTTGCGGGCATCCTCTTGCGCCTTGAATTGCTCCGACAAGCGCCGGTCATACTGCTTGGCCAACAACTGGCCCAGCACCCACACGCAGCCGACAAATGCCACCAGCAAGGCAAACGCGGCCGATATCAATTGCGCCAAGTCGATCTGGATCTGCATGGCCACCTCAGAATGCGGTTGGCTGAGCGATGCCACGCACCAGCGCCATGAAGCCTTGCTGCAACCCGGCTTTGCCGAGGGCGATCCAGCGCTGATCCAGGCCGGGCTGCTTTTGCAGCTGCTCGACCAGGTGGCCCACGTCTTCGCCAATGCCTTTCACCCGGTTCATCAGCTCGATTTCTTCTTCTGTCAGCTCGCGGTAGCCGCTGATCTTGCGGTGCTGATTGTCCATTTCGTCCTTTCGGTTACAGATGAAGTAGCAGGCCACTGCGGCCTCGCTGACTGCGATTTCCCAGCCCAGGCAAACGCAGCGCGCCAGTTCGCAATCGTCGATGCTCACGGCTGATCCTGCTGCCGGTGGAGATCGATCAGCGCCCCGAGCTGGGCTTCGATGCCACGGCAGCGGCTGGCGTAATCGTTGACGCCGTGCAGGATGTCAGCTTCGCTCAACCCACTTGGCGCCAGATCACCGGCTGGGTCGGCACCAGGGGCTTGGCAGGCGCTGGCGGTTGCGTCATCTCGGCCGGCAGCATCGGCCTCGGGCACGGCGCAGGCACCGGTCGCGGCGTTCCACACCCGGACAAAACCCCAGGTAAACACAGGCTCAGGCAGAGCAACGGCAGGCGCATCCGGCGCCGGGCGATAAGTGGTGGTGACATGGGCGACCCTCCGGGCAAGTTCGGTTTGTGTGCTGGCCAGCTGTTGACGCGTTTGCATTAGCTCGGCGCCGACCTGAATGACCTTGTGCTGTTCGTCACGCAGGCGCTGGCCGGCAGCGATTTCGGCAGCCAGCCGGGCCGATTCCGCATCCAGCTGCTGTTCGGCGTGCGCGGCCTTGAGTTGAGCGATTTGCGCCTGGGCATTGCCGTCGACCACCCAGGCGCCGAGCGCAATACCGGCGGCTGCTGCGATGGCATGGGAAATGACGGTCGGGCCGATCATCGGCTTGCTCCCGGTAAAAAACGGCCAGCAGCATCGCGCGGCCGCAGCCGCGACTGGCGCGCGCCATCAAACTCAGCGACCCGCATCGCACCCCCTCGGCCCCCAGCCGGCCTTGGCGTAGCGGACATCCAGCACCTGCAGAATGCGATGCACATAGTCGCTGGTCTGCCGGTAATTGGCCGGGCTCTGGCCCACGGCGAAGCGATCCGCCGCGCCAAACCAGACCAGGCCATCGCCACCGGCCGCCCGGTCGGCGGCCTTCTTTTTCAGGATGGTGCCGGTGCCGGCGTTGTAGGCGGCCAGGGCAAAAGCCCAGCGCTGGCACGCATCGCGCCCAGCCACACGCTGCAGCAAATGCTGGTCATACCGAACCAGAGCCCGAACAGCCCAGCCTGGGTTAAGCGGCTGGCTGTCACGCAATTCAGCAGGATAGGCGCCGGCAATCCAGCGAGCGGTGTCGGGCGTGAATTGCGCCAGGCCCGAAGCGAAACGACTTTTTGCATCATGCCTCCAGTGCGATTCCTGATGAATCTGCGCGGCGTAGGTGCTGACCGGCGCATGGATACCGGCCACGGCACGGGCATTGCGCGTCAGCTCGGCCCGGTAGCGAGCCGCTTCCAGCGGGATACCGAACGCGGCAAAGTCACCGGCCATCAGCTTGTTGGCCAGCAGCATCATGCCGAGCACCCACAAGACGACGTACAGCAGCCAGAAATGGCCGGCAGCAGCTGGTTTGCGCATGGCTCACACCCCCAGCGCAATGCCGATGACACACGCGGCCACCACCAGGGCGCGGCGCAGCATGGCGGTGCAAAAAGCCATCTGGTAGCCGCTGGCAATCGACGCATCCGGCTCGAAGCTGGATTTACCGCGCCGCTTCAGCCATGCGCGCCAGTCGGCAGCATTCAGGTAACTATCCGGCCGTGCATACGGAAACAAATGGCGATCCAGCCAATAGCCGGCGATCCCGGCCAGCGACAATAGCGACAGCTTGTACAACGCCACTGGCAGTTGCTGCGGGGCGACTCGATAGATAACGGCAAGCAAGACAATGGCGATCAACCACCAGACGAATAAACGCGGGCGCATCAGGCAGGCTCCTTGGGCAAAAACTGGGAAGGGGAAAAACTACAGAGCGCCGAATTGGCGCGGTAATACCCAACAGGCATGTACCGACAATGGCCAAAGCCATGCGGCACCATGCGGTCACCGGGCTTTTGCTGCCAGTGCTGAC
This sequence comes from uncultured Burkholderiales bacterium, assembly GCA_964495595.1. Lineage (GTDB taxonomy): Bacteria > Pseudomonadota > Gammaproteobacteria > Burkholderiales > SCOH01 > CALMFQ01. The sequence goes on from CAZBWH010000079.1 coordinate 4,973, forward strand.
ACTGGCCGCAGCGGTTGGATGGTTTCGGGGGCGTAGAAGTCAACATGCCGACATTGTCGGCATTGGCGGATTTGGCAGATATTCCGGCCGGTGTCAGTAGGAAAGCAAAAGCCCCGCACAAGGCGGGGCTGGCAGGCCGGGGAAAAGGGAAATCAGGCCGCTTGCCGACGCAACGGGGCGGTGGTCTCCCAAAGCCGCTGGCTGGTGCGCTGGAAATCCTCACACAGCAGATCCAGCAAGGTGCTGAGGCGCTCGCAATCCCGGTCGCCCAAGCCGGAGCAGGCACCGGGATGGGCGGTGGCCAACAGCGCGGCTTCGATGCCGCCGGCGGCCATGATCAGCCGGTCCAGCCGCTCCAGGTCGTCGCGCAGGGCTTGTTGGTCAATCTGGCAGGCACTCATGTTACACCGCCAGCGAAAGTTGACGGGCCTGCTGCGCCTGCTTGCCCTTGTGCCCGGCAGCAGCAAACAGCCGGCTGGGGCGGTAGTCGAGCAGGCCGGCGGCGTGCATACGCAGCAGCAGGTGGCGCACCGCGCCGGCGCTCTTGCCGATCAGCTTGCCCATTTCGGTGGGCGTCAGCCCGGCTGCGTGGTAGCGCTGCAGCGCCTGCCAGTCGGGGCGGGCGATCAGCAGTTCGGTTTGCAGTTGGCTGAGCCGCTCAGCGCTGGGCAAATTGGCGCGCAAGGCGGCTTCCATCTGGTTGAATGCCTGGATGTAGCGCTCTTTCCACAACGCCGCCTGCGTGCCGGTAAAGCCCATGCACAGGAATACGAAGCCGTCGCGGGTGATTTCGAACATCGGCTGCGCCTTGTTATGGCGGTTGTTGTAGGTGGACTCCTCAAAATTGAGGCGTCTAAACTCTTGAGAGCATTCAATATTTTCAATCGCGCGTAAAACGTTATCGTGACGTTTGCCGAAGCGGTTGGAAATTTCAAGAGATGTAACGAACAGACGTTCGCCGGATTGATGCACGATCGGATTGCAGGATTGAGCCATGATGGACTCCTTATGTTCAGGAAAGACCACCCAAACAGGGGTGGGGGCTGTCCTACGCCATAAGATGCGCCGGGTCCTTGCGGATACCCGCAGCCCCCTTTGAACGACTGGCCCGCGTGCAGGCGCACGTTGGCCGAAAAGGGGCGCAAAAAAACCGCGAAACTGACGCGGGGAACAGCTTATGGTTAGGAGCCCGCATCCTACCCCGCCCCGCCCAAGTCGTCAAATCGGCCTCCGGGTTAACGTATTAACAAATTGATTGACCATGCTTCAAATTGTTAATACAATCTGCGAATGGTCACTTTTGATGAAACAAAACGCCAGTCCAATATCAGCAAGCACGGCATTGATCTTGCTGAGTGCGGCGGCGTCTTTGATGCACCGATGCTGACCAAAGAAGACACCCGCGAATCCTACGGTGAGCAGCGCCTGCAAAGTTTGGGCTGGTTGCGCGGCCGCGTGGTGTTCCTGGTCTGGACGGATCGCGCGACCGGGCCGCATGTCATTTCCTGCCGTTATGGTGACAAACATGAAACACACTGCTACTTCCAAGCCGTTCTTTAGCCCCGATCAAGCCGCCGCTGCACTGGAGGCCGCGCCTGATCACGTTGTCGATGCCGATGCGCCATCGGACTGGCAAGGGGCTGTTATTAGTCATTCGCTGCCACAGTTGCGCGAGCAACTGGCCGTGCGTCGGCGCGGGCCGGGACGCGCGGCAAACAAAGTCCCCACCACCATCCGCTTCGATGCCGATGTGCTGGCGGCGCTGAAGGCCAGCGGCAAGGGCTGGCAGACGCGGGTTAACGAGATGGTGAAAGAGTGGCTCAAAACCCATTCCCCCACGTAATCGTCACAGGCCAATTGGCGACAATCCCGCTCTCGCCAAAACCTTCGTCAAACCCCCCGCCGCTTCAACCCCGGCAGCCCCAGCCCGGCGGCGAGGCGGTTGTATTCGTCCACCGCCTCGGCCAGCGCGGCTTCGGCGCGTTCGACGGCCGCCAGTTCGTCACGCGCGGTCTGGCAGTCAAGCCAACCGGCAAGGCCGGCCTGCCGGTAGCGGTGCAGTCGTTCGCTCAGTGGCCGCACCAGGTTGCTTCGCGCACGGGCGAGGATGCGAACTTCGTCCTTCAGCTCAGCCATGCGGCCACGGGCTTGCAGGCGGTCGGTGTCGGTCATCGGGGCTCCTTTCAAGGGGCTGGGGTTAAAACAATTCGGCCTGGCGGGCGCCGGGCTGATGCTGCCGGTCGCCGCGTTTGACGATGCGCCAGATATGGCGCTCGGTGAGCCGGTATTTACGGTTCAGCACGGCCACCGCATGGTTGGCGGTGTGCTCGGTGGTGATGCGGTCGAAATCGGCGCGCAGCTCGCGGTCACGCAGTTCGCGCAGGGCATCGGCACACATGGGGATCGAGATCACGCAGCCGCCGTAATGGCGTGTCATCAGCTGTGCGGCGCCGATGCCGACCACTTCAACCAGCCGCTCGAAGCGGATTGCCCCTTGCCGGCGCTGGTTTTTCGACACCGGAAACTGCTGGCCGCCCATTTCTTCCACCAGGCGCAGCGTGGGGACGATGCCGATCAGGCCGTGCAGCTCGCGGGCGAGCGGCGGCAGCAGGTGGGCGACGCTGGAGAGACCGCTCATGGCTCAGCCTGCATGCCGTTGCAGATGTACGGCCATGGCCTGCATGATTTTGTACAGCGTGGTTTCGTCGGCCAGCTCGATGCCTACCCACACCGCATCGAATTCGGGTTTGTCCATGCCCAGCATGCGGCGGGCGATCTGGTTCATGTAGGCCAGCGGCATCACATCCAGCGGCGGCTGTTGCAACGCGCCGATGCGCTGTGCCAGTCGATACAGCTTTTGCGCCAGCTGGCGCCGCTCTGGCGGCAGGCGGAACACAAAGGCCCACGGGTTGGCCGGGCGCTTGCCGGTTCCCCGGTTCAAATGGCTGAGCAGGCGGGCAATGTCGCCCAGACTCATGTCGGTAAGGCTGGCCTTGCCGGTGATCTGCAACTGGATGGCGCGGCGCTGGGCGTCGTCGATGCCCTGCGCACGGCAAGCGGCATGAACGGCGCGGATGCGGCTGGCTTTATCGACTGGCATGGAACCCCCGTTAGATATTGGCTAAAACACTTCGCACAGCCTGCTGGTTTAACTGCTGCCGGCGGGCTGGACGCAGGGTTTTAATTCTGCCCGGAGAGGGTCGGCACTTTTTGCCGACCCTTATGTTTTTCAGGCACTTGCCTAAGCGCATCCTTCGCCTCGGCATACCCAAGCGCATCGGCAATATCCTTGCCAACAACCCAGAAAGACAGCCCGTCATCAGTCGGGAAAACGCGCACGGCATGCGTATGGAATTGAAATTCAGTGAGTGGCAACATGTTTAGCCCCCTTGTCTGGCTGCTCATCAGTACCCGGCAACCACGCCGGGCAGACCGCCCCGGAGGGCGGTTTCGCTTGGATCAACCTGCTGCAGCGTCTTTCAATGCCTTCGCAGCGGCGAAGTGCGGCACGGTTTTGGCGGGGATCTGCATCGCCTCACCGGTGGCCGGGTTGCGGCCGTTGCGTGCCTCACGCTTGTTGACACTGAACTTGCCCAGATCGGTGATGGCCAGCTCGTTGCCGGCGCTGACAGCGCCGTGAATGGTGCCAACCAGTGCGTTCAGCACGGCTTCTGCCTGCTTGTTGGTCACATCGGCTGCGTTGGCCAGGTTTTTGATCAGTTCTGCTTTGGTCATGCTTCTTCCTTTCGGTTGGTGGTACATCAATGGTCAAACTCACGCCCATTCAGGCGTTCGTGCAATTCTTTGTTTTCCTGCTGCAGCCGGTCGATGTAGGCCAGCAGGTTCGGTTCGTTTCTCAGCGGAAACATGAGGTGGGCAATCAATTGCGCCGGAGTCAGCGGTGCGCCCGGTTCGTGTGGCTCGAATGTCAGCAGGCCGCTGACGGTGCCGGCCGGCGAATCGGTCAAGGTGATGGTGGCTGACGTCATTCACACCCCCGCAATATCAAGCGCAATCGGCTCATATTTATTGGTCAGGCCAACCCGCTCATACACGCGCAGGTAGCGCGTCGAGTTCTGCACCCGCACCGATTCGCTCAAGGCAGTCATGGCGCGTTGCCATTTCTCATCCTTGATGTCGAGGCGACGCAGGCCAAGAATGCGGCCGGTGCTGATGTGGCCCTGCTTATCCACCTGGAATGCATCGTTGATCAGCGCCTTGATTTCGACGCGTGCATCCTGCGTCCACTCGTGTACGCACTCATCGATCAGCGCCTTGGCCGCCTGCAGGCCTTCGTCGAACGCGAGCGAATCCTGAATGGCCATCAGCACCTTGTAGCGGCCATCGAACGACACCAGGCTGACATTGCCTTTTTCGCCGCCGAGCTTGGCTCCATACCGTTCGACGCTGAGGTCCACGAATGCGTCAATGTCGTTGAACAGAGCATTTTTAAATGCTGCCAGATCGCGGTTCATCTGCTTGGCCCTGCCCACGAGCTCTGCCACCAGCTGGTCGCGCGCCTGGTCGATTGGTTTGATCGCATCCAGCGGGATCAACCGGCCTTTGGCATCGGCCTTGTAGCCGTCTGGAATCGGGTTGCTCATAACATTCCTTTCTTGATCTGATTCAATTGCTGCCGGACGGCGTCCGGCATGGTTTTTTTCTCGTATTTGGCCGGCGGCTGTGGAGGCCCTGGGCTGGGGGGAGTGGGCACCGCAACCGGGCGTGGCGCCTGGTAAAACTCTCCCAGATTCCGCCCCTGTTCACTGCGTTTCTCCGCCCGTGCTGCCGCTTGTTCACACTTGCCGGCCACCACTTCAAACAGATAGCCGTGGCTTTTCAGTGGTAGCGTCAGCGTTGATCCTGGCTGGCGGGCACGTTCGACGATGTCTTCCATCGCTTCGCGCCACAGCTCAGGCGCGGCCACGTAATCGGTTCCGCGGCGACTGACGCGGTTGTCACGAATCGGTTGCTCCAGCTCAGTCAACAAGCGCAACGTCTTACTGATCGCGCCCTTGCGGCCCGGCGGATTGAACAGCCGCATGTAGCGCACCACCGCATCGCGGATGCTGGCGGGCAGCCCCAATGCGACCATCACGGCACGGCCCTGGTCTTCTACCTGGATGAAGCCTTCCAGCGGGCTGGCCACACCGCATACCGGGCAAGTCAGTTCGAGCATGGCAGCGCCTGACCGTTGGTTTTATGTGCCGACCGGCTCCAGCCGGCCATGCAACGGCCCAACATTTCAGCCGCCTGCCATTGCGCCTGCAGGGCGCGGGTTTCCCGCCGGTCTGCCATGCGCGCGGGCACGAGATAGCCACCCAGTGTTTCCATGTGCTGCTGGTATTTTTTATCCATGCTCAGCGCCCCGCTTCCGACCAGATCACGTGGCATTCTTCAAACAGCCACTGGCCCACGCGATAGCGGCCGAATTCGCCCATGCCAGCGTGGTAATACGCGGCCCGGCCGGCCTCGATATGGCTGCGGCATTTTGCGTCGCCATGCACTTGCAGCACCGGGCGCGCGGCGTTGACATTCACCCCGCCCGGCACCAGTACATAGCCCTGCGCGACCAGCGCCCGCGCAACCGCCAGCGTGCGCTCCAGTCGCTCGATCACGATTTCGTTGGCGGATTTCAATGACTGAATCCGGCGAATGGCGATGGGGTTGTTCATGCTTTGTCTCCTTCAGGTTTATGCGGGCAGGTCTGGCAGGCCAGCCACAGATATTCCGCATCGGGGAACCCTTGCGGCCGGGGCCGCAGGGCGATGCGCTGACACTGTTGCGGCAGCTTTTCCTGCTGATCGTGCGGGCAGATACGGATCTCGAAACGCTTGATGACTGCCGCTTCTATCGCCTTCGCATCGGCGGGATAGCGGCCGAGCAGATACAGCGACAAAGCGGGGCGGCTGTAGCCAATCTGGCTGGCAATCCAGCTTCGCGAGCGCCCGGCATCCAGCTGCGCCTGCAGCAGCTGCAGTGCCTTATTCGCGTGGCTCATGGCTCGCCCCCGCCTGAATAGGCAATTCGATGTCCGCGTTCGGGTCGTACACCACGCCGCCGCGCTGGCGCCACACCGGCGCCTGCGGCCCCAAATCCTGCTGCAGCGACCAGACCACCCGCCCGCGCCCCTGCTGCGCTGGCTGGCGACGGCTTTGCCGGGCCAGCACACCCGCGCCTTCCAGCGCAGCCAGATACTTGTAGAGGTTGATATGGGCAGCCTTTTCGCTGCCGCTGGCATGGGTGGCCAGCAGTTCCTTCAGCGTGGTCACGCGGTGGGCGCGCAGGTGCCACCAGGCGCGCTCGCGCAGGCCGACGGTTTTCTTGCGCGGCCGCAGCCCGGTGCGGCCTGGCTTGATCTCTTCGCCACTGGCGGCAAACGCCTGCCCCGCCGCTGTCAGCGCATACCAGCCGCGCGCCAGCGTGCCCAGTTGCGCATCCAGCTCATCGCACACCGCCACATAGCCCAACGATTTCAAAATCTGCACGGCCTTGACGAGGGTCTTTTTCGGCTCGCCCGTGGCCGTGGCCAGGCCGTCCAGATCAGCGGTGCCGGCAGCCATCAGCCGCAATACGGTGGTACTGATGCCCATCTTTTAACGCTCCCCTTTGGCGGCAGCGTTAACCTTTTCCGGCTTGGGCGCGATTTTTGGCACCAGTCCCTGTTCGTGATCGACCACCAGCTTCACTTTGCCGACATCGGCCAAGGTGAGCTGGCTGAGGTTTTTCGCCTTGGCAATGCGCTCCAGGCAGGCAATCGCGTTTTCCACCAGACGGAAACGCCCGCCGGTCTGGCGGAACACCAGCTCGCCGACGCCCTCGCCGATCTCCACTTCCGCCAGCTCACGCACAAACTGCACGGTATCGGCCTCGGTGGCGTTTTTCAGTTCAATGCGGTGGGCGATGCGGGTTTCGATGTGGCGGCTGCCGGCAAAACGCGGCACCTCGCTTTCGTGGCACACCAGCAGTACAAACACCCCTGCCGATTCGCCCAACTGGCGCAGATGCTCAATGCCAGCCGCCTCGACCTTTTTGCAGGTCATGCTCAAGCCGAACTGCGCTTCATCAAAAATGATCGGCGCCTGCGTGGCGCGCAACACGGCGGTTTGTTCCATCATTTCTGCCGTGAGATTGCGGCTGGTTTTGATGCCAAGCTGCTGGCTGATCGCCCAATACAGCCCGTCCAGCTTCATGCCCACATGCCCCTTGATCAGCACCGCGCCGCTCTCCGCGCCGTACTGGCTGATATTGCGCGTCTTGCCCACGCCGGGGTCGCCATGCACCAGGCACAGCGGGCTGCTCAAACTGCCCCGGTCTTCCATGAAACGCACCCCGGCCATCAGCCGCTGATGATTTTCGGTTTTCACAAAATGGTGTTTCATTGCTACACTCCTGTTGGTTTTGCTGGTTTTGCTTGTTTCATTACTGCTCCACGGCACCGGTTAGCTGCTACTAGCCGGTTGCCTCTTCCGACTGCGGCGCATCGCCGCCATCGTTGTTCTCTGCCCCATACAGCCACATCACCATGTCCTCATGGCTGATTTCGTCTGCCGGTTGGGCTTCCGCCTCCACCGCTGGCATGTAATCCGGCAGCTCCACCGCCATCGGCTGCGCCGGGGTCAAATCGATCACTTCGCCCAGCTCCGCCTGCGCTTCGGCAATGATCCGTTCGCCGCGCCGCACCTTGTTATCCGCCCGTTCTTCCCGTAGCTGATCCATCCGGCTCTTGGCAAACGCCTCTTTCACATGGCCGTTCCACTGCGCCGCACCGATGAACACCCCCGCCAGCGTCAGCAGCCACACCTGTTCCGCGTTGTGCAGGTCGTAGCGCACCCGCACTTTTTCGCCTTCGGCCAGCAGGTTCGGCAGCTCACGCATGAAATAGCGGTTGCCAAACAGGCTCACCAGCCCGCGCGTCGGTGTGCGCACCACTTCCGGCATCCACAGCGCGTGGATTTCGTTGTCATTCGGACCGAAGATGATCGAATCCCGATCCAGCCGCGCCTGATACTGGTCTTCCGGCGTGCAGCCCAGCTCGCGGTGCTCATGCTGCAGGTTGTAGTCATTCACCACCCGCTCCACGTCATCCAGCAGTTGCCGAAACGTCGGGATGACAATCCCGCCCTGATCCTTGCGGTTCAACAGTTTCAACATCTTGGTGGTGGCGTTGTCGTCCGCGCCGCGCCAGGTGCAGGTCGGGTATTGCCGCGCCAGCGGAATAAACCTAAAAACCGCAGTTGGCGCATATGAATTCGGCCAAATCCAAGGCAGGA
>CAZBWH010000080.1:0-13196 GCA_964495595.1 uncultured Burkholderiales bacterium
CCCGACCGACCAGTTCGGCGTACCGCTGGCGGGTAGCCTGATTCCGTGGATCGACAAGCAGCTGGACAACGGCCAGTCGAAGGAAGAATGGAAAGGCCAGGCCGAGGTCAACAAGATCCTCGGCACGGCGCAGACCACCCCGGTTGACGGCTTGTGCGTGCGTATTGGAGCGATGCGTTGCCACAGCCTGGCGCTGACCATCAAGCTGAATAAAGATCTGCCGCTGGCCGAAATCGAAAGCCTGATCCAGGGTGGCAACCAGTGGGTGAAATTTGTACCGAACCAGCGCGACATCTCGATGCGCGAACTGACGCCCACGTCGATTACCGGCGGCCTGCAGGTGGGCGTTGGGCGTGTGCGCAAGCTGAACATGGGCCCTGAGTACATCAGTGCCTTCGTTTGCGGCGACCAGCTGCTATGGGGTGCGGCCGAGCCGCTGCGCCGGATGCTGCGGATTCTGCAGGAGCGTTAAGCAAAAACGGGCAGCCGACACGTTCGGCTGCCCGAGGCATTTACGGTGTTCTGCGCAGGAGCCTGCGTAATGCCGTCACGCAGAGTCACTGAGCGCTTACGCTGGTTGCGGGCTACGGAAGGCCGTTTCGATTTGGGAAAACAGCGGCTTGTAGACGTCGGTAATGTAAGGACGCAGCAAGGCGAGCACCTGTCTAACGCCACGCTTACTGGTTTCTTCCGTGATCGGTTCGGCCGGATTGGCGGTTTGCTGGAAGGCAAACCAGAATTTGACGATGATCCAGTTGTTGATTACCAACGACTCAATTTCGCTTTCGTCGGCCTGGATGAAACCCAGCTTGACGAATTCACGGAACAGCCGGGTCATGATGTCGATGATTTCTTCCCGGACAAATTTCTGATAGGCATCGGCCAGCTTTTCGTTCCGGGCCAGCAGTCCTGGCAGGTCATAGAACATGAACCGGAACTTCCACATGCCGTGAAAGGCTGTGTCCAGATATTTGAGCATGTCTGCCGCCTCGATCTTGGCATTGGGCGGCAATGACAGTTTGGTCTGCATGAAATTGCGGTATTGCAGGAAAATCTGGTAAATGATCTCTTCCTTGTTGCGGAAGTGATAATAGAGATTGCCTGGGCTGATGCCCAGATGGGCTGCAATGTGATTGGTGGTAATGGCTCGCTCACCGTGCTCGTTGAAAAGCTCCAGGCTGGCGTCGATGATCCGGTCGTAGGTTTTTATTCTGGGCATGGGCGGCTCTTGGCTTGTTTTTGTGTTACGTGGCGATTTTTGGCCGAAGCCATCTCCAGCGTAACTGGATTCTGAAATATTTGCTCTAAATTATAAGTCAGTGTTGATTTTTGTGCAATGCAGCATCAATATCGGCTGATCAAATGGCTTGCCGAACATGGGCTTGCACGCCGTGTGGCCATTTTCTTCAGATACCTAACAGGAAGGTTTTTGCATGCAGTGTCATGTTCTTTATTTTGCGCGGCTGCGTGAGGTGTTCGGGCGAGACAATGAAACGATCGGGCTGGATAAGCCGTTACCAACGGTGGCGGATCTGATTGCGCTGCTCTGCCAGCGGGAAGGGGTGTGGGCCGCTGAGCTGCAGGCAGGCAAGCCCTTTCGGGTGGCTGTCGATCAGGAGATGGCTGGCGGTGACACTCCGTTGAACGATGGCTGTGAAATCGCTATTTTCCCGCCCGTTACCGGGGGGTGAATGATGATCTGCATTCAGCCAGATGATTTTGATGTCAGCGAGCAGATCGCATTGCTGCGGCGCGACAATCCTGCCATTGGTGCAGTGGTAGCCTTTGTCGGGCTGGTTCGTGATTTAAACGACGGCAGCTGCGTGTCGTCGATGACTCTCGAGCATTATCCCGGCATGACCGAAAGGGCGTTGCAGCAGATTGTTGACCAAGCCCGGTCGCGCTGGCCTTTGCAGGCCGTAACGGTGATTCACCGGATTGGCCCGCTGGCGCCTACCGAGCAGATCGTACTGGTGGCCGTGGCAACCGCCCATCGCGGTGACGCGTTTCAGGCCGCGGAATTCATCATGGATTACCTCAAGACCCGTGCACCTTTCTGGAAAAAAGAAGTCACCCCGGACGGCAGTCGCTGGGTGGATGCCCGCGAAAGTGACGAAGCGGCAAGCGGGCGCTGGAACGGCCCCTGACGTTGACGTTCTGATCGGCCGGAATGGCTGCCTGTCTGTGTAGGCTGCCAGATGCGCATAAGCCGCCCAATTCCGGTGTCTGGGATTATACTTGTCGGCCGTTTGATCTCTTTATCCGGCGCCTTGCTGGCACAGCAGGGCCGGAACGCCCGACATGTCGCAACACATTTTCTCCCCGCAAACCGATGGTTCGTTGTCGCCTGCGCAGTGGTATGCCGCTGCGTCGAGCCGACCAGGATTTATTGCCGACCCGGCACAAGCTGCGGCCATAGGCTATTTACAGGCTTTGTATGAAGCGTTGATCGAGTTCAAGCGCAAACGCAATCGACCCTTTGGCCGATTATTGCCGGTGCCCGATCTTCCCAAGGGCTTGTACTTCTGGGGCGGGGTGGGGCGCGGTAAGTCGTTTCTGATGGACTCGTTTTATTCCGTGGTGCCCTACAAGCGCAAGCGCCGGATCCATTTTCACCACTTCATGCACGAAGTGCATGCAGAGCTGAAAACGCTGAAGAACGAACCTGACCCGTTGCAGATCGTGGCGCGCCGGATTGCGGCGAAATGCCGCTTGATTTGTTTCGACGAATTCCATGTTAGCGATATTGCTGACGCCATGATTCTGGGGCGCTTGCTTAGCTGTCTGTTTGAGCTGGGTGTCGTGCTGGTCATGACTTCTAACTATGACCCTGACCGGCTGTACCCCGATGGTTTGCAGCGGGTGAACTTTCTGCCGACCATCGAACTGCTCAAACAGCATCTGACCATTGTCAATGTGGATGGTGGCAACGATTACCGGCTGCGCAACCTGACTCACCGTGAAACCTATCTTTCACCGATCGACGGTACGACGCTGCCCAAGCTGGTGCGGCTGTTTGAAGATGTCGCCAATGGCCAGAGCCTGAAGCCGGAAATCATCATCGAGGGGCGCAGGATTGCCGCGATCCGTCATGCGCCGGGGATCATCTGGTTCAGCTTTTCCGGCATTTGCGGTGGTCCGCGTTCGCAGACCGATTACCTGCAAATTGCCCGTGAGTACCATACGGTGATCATCTCCGACATGCCTCGACTGAGTGCGGCGCAAGCCTCAGAGGCCAGGCGGTTCACCTGGCTGGTAGACGTGTTCTACGATTGCCGGGTAAAGCTGATCCTCTCCGCGACCGTGCCTGCCGAGCAGCTTTATACCGATGGCGTACAGTCGGGCGAGTTTTTCCGTACCGCCAGCCGTTTGCAGGAAATGCAATCGGTTGAGTACCTCAGTCTGGCCCATGTCTGAACGGCTTTTTCCTGCGACGGCCATCGTTGCTGGGGCCAGCAGCCTGGTGGGGCGCCATCTCTTGCCCCGGCTGCGTGCCGCAGGCCTGTCGGTGATCGCATTCAGCCGTAGTGAACAGCCCAGCGAGCCGGGGGTCGTGTGGCGGGTGCATGACATTGACCAGGGCTGGCCGCCCGATCTGTTGCTGGATGGCGCGATCTATGTGCATCTGGCACCACTTTGGAAGCTGGATGCCTTGCTGGGTGACCTTCGTAGCCAGCGTCTGGGCAGGATCGTTGCGTTCAGCTCTACCAGCGTGCTGTCGAAGGCGCACTCTCCCGATCCGGCCGAGCAGCGGCTAGTGTCACTGCTGGCTGACTCCGAAAGCCGGTTGCAGCACTCTGGGCTACCGTTTACCGTTATTCGCCCAACCCTGATTTATGGCGCCGGGCGGGACAAGAACGTCGCCCAGATTGCCCGCCTGATCAGGCGAATCGGCTTTTTTCCACTGATCGGAGAGGGGCGGGGGCTCAGGCAACCGGTACATGCCGATGATCTGGCAGCCGCGGTGGTGGCCATCTCTGCCCGGCCTGCCACGCTGGGGCAGGTTTACGAGCTTAGCGGTGGCGAAACGCTGAGCTATCGGGAGATGGTCAGACGAATCTCGTTGGCGGTGGGGAAGTCTCCACGAATCTTGCAAGTGCATCCTGCATTGTTTGCGCTGGCATTGCGCATGGCTCGCGTGTTGCCCCGTTTTCGCCATCTGAACATGGAGATGGTCTGGCGGATGAATGAAAACCTGGTGTTCTCGCATCAGTTGGCCAGTCAGGCCTTCGGCTACTTGCCACGACCGTTTACGGAGCCTTTGTCATGATCTGTGCCTTGTTGCCAGTGGTGATCGTCAACTTCAATGCCGGGGGCCGGCTGACGGATTGTGTCCGGTCGGTGCTGGCGTCCGATTGCCCGGTGGTAGTCCATGTTTCCGACAATGGCTCGACCGATGACAGCCTGAGCCTGTTGCGCCGGGAATTCGGCCATGATCCGAGGCTTACGATACGCGAAAACCGGGCCAATCTGGGGTTTGCGCGGGGCAATAATGTGGTGCTGCCCGAGCTACCGGCCAGTGAATATATCCTGTTCCTGAACCCGGATTGTGTCGTCCAGCCAGATACCCTGTCGGCCATGATGCGCACCATAGCCAGCCATCCTGCAGCCGGCCTGGCTTGTTGCCTGATCCGCAACCCGGACGGCAGTGAGCAGCGCGGTTGCCGCCGACGGCTGCCTACTCCCTGGCAGGCGCTTATTCAGGTGTTGCAACTGCAGCGGTTCACCCGCTGGCAAAGTTTCAATCTCCATGACACGCCGCTACCAGATCTGCCTGTGGTGGTCGAGGCCGTGTCCGGTGCATTCATGCTGGTGCGGCGCACGGCAATGGCACGGGTCGGGCTGCTGGATGAAGGGTATTTCCTGCATTGCGAGGACATTGACTGGTGTGCCCGTTTTGGCCTGGCAGGACACCCGGTATTGTTTGTCCCGCAGGTCAGCATCGTTCACCATCAGGGTAGCTGCAGCCATCGCCGGCCACTGCGTGTGGAATGGCACAAGCATCGGGGCATGTTACGGTATTACCGAAAATTTCATGCACGCCGTTATCCGGCGCCGTTGATGCTGGCGGTGTATGCCATGGTCGGGGTTCGATTCGGCATGCTGGCCGTGTGGCTGACCGCCAGGCGGCTGAAATACGGCAGCCGGGCTGCAGACCAATAGGGGCGGGCCCTGCAGCCTGGCTGCAAGCCAGTATCCATGCAGCTTGCAGCGTGGTTTGAAACGGCGGACTATCTCTGGCCCTGTTTGGCCTCTGCGAAACCTGTGTCAACAGGCTGCTAGCGAACATCGCTTGCCAGTGGACTGCCATGCTCTTCGTAAGCCGCCAGCCTTTGTTGTTCCTGCTGGCTGAAGCGGCTCTGGCGTAGTTGCTGCAATGCCGCATCGCGGCCTGCTTCCGGGCTGGCCAGAATGCGTTGCCGTTCAGCAAGATAAGTCCGAATCCGCTCGGTCCATTGCGTTTCCTCTTTGTCCAGCTCGGCCAGCCGTTGCGCCGCTTCGCCGCCCAGTTGCTGCGAGCGTAACTGGAAAACCTGTGCCTCACTCGCCCCCTCGCGGCGGGCCGAGTCCACTGCTTTCTGAACCAGCGAATGTTCGATCGGCTGACGGTGGGCTTGCCGGACGGCTTCAGGCAGTGCAGCGTCAAGCGCGGCCAGTCGCGCCGCCTTCTGCCCGGCATCCAGTGCCGGGTTTTGCTGGATCTCGAAACGAGCCAGCGCCTGTTCGTCCTGCTCGTCCACATTGCCGAACAGCGACTGGATTTCCCTGGGAGAAAAATGGCGACTGCGGGCCTGGCTCGCGGCATGCAACTGCTGGCGCAAACGCTCGACCGGCGTCGCGCCGCGCCCGGCCATCCGCTCGACATCTGCCAGCTCTTGCTTGTAGGCCAGATACGCCGCCAGGATCCGTTTGGCCTCGCTCGCCGCCGGGGCGGGCAACGTGGCGGTGAGTTCATCCTCAATCTGCCGCCGGATTTCGGTCAGCGTGCGTTCTCCCTGTGCCGCCAGATAATAGTCAAAAAAGGCCAGTAGCCGACTGTCTGGAATCAGCTGGTCGCCATTCAGCTGGAATGCGCCATCCGGCTGTGTCCCGGAAAACGAACCCGCAAACAGCGCAGCTTGCCCTTGCGGCTGTTTTGCAGCAGAAGCCGCAGGCTCAGCCTGCCCGACGGGATCGGATGGTCTACCTTGCCAGACCAGCGCAGCGCCAAGTGCCACGACGCCGACCGCAACCATCAGCGGCGTGCGCATGATTGTCCTCCGGTAAAGTCAGCAGATTCATGCCGACCGGCGATCTGCAACCGGGCAGCTAACAGGGCTGGATAGCCGGAAGGCCTGGCAAAGCGGTACATGGTCTGATCCCTTCCTCCGAAATATGATTTTGCAGCGTCCATCATGCACAGGTCTCGCGATCCTGCGCGAAGAGTGTCATACCGCACAGGATCGAACATTGAGACAGTGTTGTCTGGTTGAGTACGAACCCGTTCGAACAATTATCGCCCCGACTGCCCGTTTGTCAAACCCGCAGGCGTCCATGCGATCCAGATAAATGTTGCGCCAACCGCCCCGCCGGAAAATCAGGAAGGATTCCATCGGCTTGCCTGCCGATCCATGCCGCCTTCATTGAGGTCGCGAAGCGACTGCCTGCCCTCACCCGAAAACCGCGCAATGGCATGCTGCCAGAATCGGCTAAAAAAATATTATCGTAATCAATGGGATATGCGCAAATACAGATATTTCGTGCTGACCGGAAATTGCCCGATCGCAGCGGATAGCCAGGCTGTCCGCAATTCAGATTGTTAGACAGCAGAACAAAGCATTGATTGAATTGGATAATCCAAATAAAAAAGATATGACAAATTTCTAAATAGAGCTTAGACTCCAATGCAACTAGAGCAATAACTTGGCAACAGGCAAAAAGTTTGGGGTGGTCAGGCCGGATTCAGCGTACATCGCTGGCCAGCCATGACAGATAAGCAGGATTACGGAGAAGTTGGAGAAAATCGTCATGAAAGATCGCAACGTGTTGGACCTGAGCGTGATCGAGAAAAACACTTCCGCCTGCTGGCGCTTGATTGCTGCTGCACGGCACTTGGGCAGAAGTCTGCCTGAATTGCAGCTTTACCCGCTTTGATAATTCAAGACAGATAACAACGGAATCAACGATTACAAGGACGACGAAAAATGAGCAATCAGGCACTGGCACTTGACTCGGCACTGCAACCGGCATCCATCTCCACGTTCTCGCACGGTGAGCGCGTCGGTTATCTGATGCAGCACGGCATTCACCCGATGGCATTTTCCTCCATGCAGCCGGATATGGAATATTTCGATGTCCCTGGCATCGGTTACATTGCCTACGCCCGCCATTGGGGTATGCAGTTTGCGCTGGCCGACCCGGTATGCGATCCCAAGCATTTCGAACTGATGCTTGACCGTTTCGTGCAGCGTTTCCCGAGTGCCGTGTTCGCCCAGGTGTCGAAGGCAGTCGTCGATATCCTGCATCGCAAACATGGTTTTTATGGCACCCAGTTTGGCTCCGAGTCAAAAATTCCGCTCAAGGACTGGAATCTGCGTGGCAGCAAAAAGCAAATCATCCGCACCGCCATCAACCAGGCCAAGGCGCAGGGCGTCGAAATCAAGGAAGGCCCGTTCGATCGTCTGACCAAGAAAATTTCCGAGTCCTGGATCAAGACCCGCAAGTGCAAGAACAACGAAATCCGCTTCCTGATCCGCCCGATGCTGATGGATTACAAGGAAGGCACCCGCTGTTTCTACGCTTATCAGAACGGAGAGGCCGTCGGTTTCGTGTTCTTTGACCCGATTTACCGTGACGGCAAGGTCGTGGCTTACGTACCGAACATCTCCCGTGCCTGTGCTTCGTTCAAGCAGGGTCTGTGGTACCCGCTGATGACCCACGCGATGGACGTATTCAAGGCTGAGGGTGTGGAATACATGGATCTGGGCCTGATTCCGCTGATGCTGGCCGACGAGATCGAGCCGCAGGAATCAAAGGCGCTGCGGATGGTGCAGAGCAAGATCTACGCCTGGGGTAACTCGTTGTACAACTTCAAGGGCCTGGGTTTTGCCAAATCCCGCTTCCAGGGTGAGATTGTCAAGACCTACTGCTGTCACCGCAATGCGTTGCCCAGCATTGCCATGCTGGCGATGTTCCGTCTGACACGCCTGATCTGACCTTGACCTGGCCGGGCGTCGCCCAGCGATGCCCGGCCAGGCAACCTGAACTGGACCCAATCAGGCAGGATAAGCTAGGCCAGTAGTTCGATAAACCGGCATACAGACTGGTTACGACATCAAAATGACTAGGATGGAGAGACAGATGAAAACGCGCAACGATCGCTCAGTAGTGTGCAATCAATTGTCTGGCAAGCAGGTGCTGATTACCGGCACCACAGGCTTTCTGGCCAAGGTGGTTCTGGAAAAACTGATCCGCGACGTGCCGGATATCCGCAAGATATATCTGCTGATTCGTGGCAACCGCAATCATCCTACTGCACAGCAGCGTTTCGAGCGTGAGGTGCTGACCTCGTCGATTTTTGACCATCTGCGTGAGGTTTACCCTGAGCATCTGGCTGAAACGGTTGCAGAGCGAATTGTCTGCGTGACTGGTGAGGTGACCGAACCCAGATTTGGCTTGAGCGAATCAGAATACGAACGGCTGGCGAGTCAGGTCGATATCATCGTCAACGCCGCAGCCAGCGTCAATTTTCGCGAGGAACTCGATCAGGCATTGAGCATCAATGCCTTGTCGCTGCTCAATCTGACAGACCTGGCCAATCGGGCAGGTCGGATTCCGCTGATTCAGGTTTCGACCTGCTATGTCAACGGCTTTAACAGTGGCGACATTTTCGAGCAGATGGTTTCGCCGGCCAAGGGTGGAATCCGTCGCAATGCGGGTGGCTATTTCGAAGTCGACGGATTGATCGCCAGCCTGCAGGAAAAAATCCGTAAAGTGCGGCAGGCCAACCGTGATCCGCAGACATTGGGGGCTGAGCTGACCGAATTGGGTATTCGGGAAGCGCATCGTTACGGCTGGAATGACACCTACACCTTTACCAAGTGGATCGGCGAACAGATCGCCGCCCGGGAACTGCTGGACGGCACGCTGACCATATTCCGGCCATCGGTCATCGAGAGCACGCTGCGTGAACCGGCTCCGGGGTGGATCGAAGGGGTCAAGGTCGGGGACGCGGTCGTCCTGGCTTATGCCCGGGGCAAAACCCGATTCTTCCCGGCGCGTCCGGACGAGATCATCGACATCATTCCGGCCGATCTGGTTGCCAACGGGATCATCCTGAGCATGGCCGAGGCAATGGCAGAACGCGGCCGGCGCAGGATTTACCAGTGCTGCAGCGGATCGAGTAATCCGATCGTGCTGGGTGACATGATTGATATCATCCAGAATGAGGCCAAAGACAATTGGCAGGCTTACGAGCGCCTGTTCTACCGTCGCCCGCAACACGATTTCCGCACCGTTAGCCGTACGACTTTTCTGGCAATGATGGGGGCAGGCAAGCTGGCAATGACGCTGGCCGGATGGGCGCGCAAACTGGCCGGTTTCTCTGCGGATTTCGCCATGCGTGAGGCATTCAACACCACACACAATCTGGCCGTGGTGTTCTCGTTTTACACTTCGCCCAATTACACTTTTCACAATAATGGACTGGCGGCATTGGCCGAGCGAATGGGCGATCTGGATCAGCGGGTGTTTCCGGTCGATCCGCGCCAGATCAACTGGCAGCAGTATCTGGCGCGCATCCATCTGGCCGGTCTGAACCGTTATGCGCTGAAGGAGCGTCGCCGGAGCCAGTCGGCGCTGAATGCCGATACCCAGGCACCGCGGCCGCAGGTGCAGCCGGCACGCTGAGTACAGCAAAGCCTGGCGCAGGGCATCAAGTCAGGCATCCAGGTTAGACATCGAGGAAAAAGGCCATTGACGCAGCAGTCAATGGCCTTTTGCTTGGTACTTGAGTCAGATTTTGGGCAGCGTGACGCCGGTCTGGCCGAAATATTTGCCGCCTCGGTCGCGGTAGGAGGTTTCACAGACCTCGTCCGACTCGAAAAACAATACCTGTGCGACGCCTTCGTTGGCATAGATCTTGGCCGGTAGCGGTGTGGTGTTGGAAAACTCCAGGGTTACGTGGCCTTCCCATTCCGGTTCGAACGGGGTGACGTTCACGATGATGCCGCAGCGGGCGTAGGTGGATTTGCCCAGGCAGACGGTCAGCACCGAGCGTGGAATGCGGAAGTATTCTACGGTGCGGGCCAGCGCGAATGAGTTGGGCGGGATGATGCAGTAATCGCCCTGGAATTCGACAAACGAGTTGGGGTCGAAGTTTTTAGGGTCGACAATCGTGCTGTTGATATTGGTGAATACCTTGAATTCGTCGGCACAGCGGATGTCGTAACCATAGCTGGATGTACCGTAGGACACGATTTTCTGACCGTTGGCCTCGCGGATCAGGGTCGGTTCGAATGGTTCGATCATGCCGTGCTGCTCGGCCATGCGGCGGATCCATTTATCAGACTTGATGCTCATTGTGTGACAGTCTCCAGTGCGGCTCAGGCCGGGTTCAGGTGTTTTGAATGACGATCTTGGGGAATTTGGCCGAGTGGTCGAGCGCCTTTTCACCTACCTTGACGGCGACCTTGCGGGCAATCTGCTTGTACAGGCTGGCGATTTTACCGTCCGGTTCGGCCGCGACGGTCGGCTTGCCGCTGTCGGCCGACAGCCGGATGCCGATGTCCAGCGGTAGCTGGCCGAGCAGGTCGACGCCGTAATCGGCACACATTTTCTCACCGCCGCCGCTACCGAAAATCGGTTCGATATGGCCGCAGTTCGAGCAGACGTGCATAGACATGTTTTCTACGATGCCGAGAATCGGAATGCCGACTTTCTCGAACATTTTCAATCCTTTGCGGGCATCCAGCAAAGCGATGTCCTGTGGTGTGGTGACAATCAGCGCGCCAGTGACCGGGATTTTCTGTGCCAGCGTGAGCTGGATGTCGCCGGTGCCTGGCGGCAAGTCGATAACCAGATAATCCAGGTTGTCCCAACGGGTATCGTTCAGCAATTGGGTCAGTGCCTGGGTGACCATCGGGCCGCGCCAGACCATGGGTTGCTCAGGGTCGATCATGAAACCGATCGACATGGTCTGAATGCCGTAGTTCAGCAATGGCAGCATCGTCTTGCCGTCGGCAGATTCTGGCTGCTGGCCTGCCAGGCCCATGATGGTCGGCTGTGACGGGCCGTAGATATCGGCGTCGAGCAGGCCGACCCTGGCACCTTCGGCGGCCAGCGCGAGGGCCAGATTGGCGGCGGTGGTCGATTTGCCGACCCCGCCCTTGCCGGAAGCCACGGCGATGATGTTCCTGACGCCCGCCAGCAGCGGCACGCCACGTTGTACGGCATGCGACACAATCTGGCTGCTCAGGTTGACCTTGACTTCGCCAATGCCGGCAATGCTGCGCAATTGCTCGGCAAGCATGGTCTGCAGCGCCGGCATGACCGAGGCGGCCGGGTAGGGCAGGACGATGGTCACGGTGACGTCGTTGCCGCTGGTTTCGATGTGCTTGACCGTTTTTTCGCTGACGAAATCACGGCCGGTGTTTGGGTCGATGATCTGGCGCAGCAGTGCTTCTACCTGTTGTTGCAGCATGGTGGCAGTTTCCGTCTCGGGTTGGCCGGCTGCTGGTTTGCCGCCGAACATTTTGCTGAAAAGGGACATGGTTGCTCAGTTTAGCCAATAATTCGCGGTCTGCGGACAAGCTGTGGCTCAGGCCAGTAGCTTCTCCAGGGTTTGCTGGTAGATGGCCGACAGTTTGCTGATGTCGGCAACGGCGACGCATTCGTTGACCTTGTGGATGGTGGCATTGATCGGGCCGAATTCCACTACCTGCGGGCAAATGCGGGCGATGAAGCGACCGTCCGACGTGCCCCCACTGGTGGACAGCTCAGGCGCAGCACCGCAAGTGTGCTGGATGGCCTCGCTGAGGGCCGACACCAGTGGGCCTGCGCCGGTAAGGAACGGCAGGCCGGACAGATGCCAGTCCAGCTCGTAGTCCAGTCCGTGCTGGTCGAGAATCGTGTGGACGCGCTGTTTCAGCCTGTCTACCGTGCTTTCGGTGGAAAAACGGAAATTGAACAGCAGTTCGACCTTGCCCGGAATCACGTTGTTGGCGCCGGTGCCCGCGTGAATGTTGGATACCTGCCAGCTGGTGGGCGGGAAATACGCATTGCCGCTATCCCAATGGGTATGCGTGAGTTCGGCCAGTGCCGGTGCCAGCAGATGGATCGGGTTCTTCGCCAACTGCGGGTAGGCAATGTGGCCCTGTACGCCGTGGATGCTCAGGGTGCCGGACAGCGAGCCGCGGCGGCCGTTCTTGATGGTGTCGCCAAACCGCTCGGCCGACGTCGGCTCGCCGACGATACAGTAATCAATGGCTTCGCCGCGTGCTTGCAGGGTGTCGACTACCTTGACCGTGCCGTTGATTGCTACGCCTTCTTCGTCTGAGGTGATCAACAGTGCTATTGAGCCGTTCGGCTGGCGGTGTTTGGCCAGAAACCCTTCAATCGCGGTAATGAATGCTGCCAGCGAAGCTTTCATGTCGGCCGCGCCACGGCCGTACAGCAGGCCATCCTTGACCGTGGGCAGGAAAGGGTCGTGATGCCATTGTTCCAGTGGCCCGGTCGGTACGACATCGGTGTGGCCAGCGAAGCAGAACACCGGCCCGGCGTTGCCCAGCCTGGCCCAGAGATTGTCGACGTCGCCAAAGCGCAGTTTTTCGATGGTAAAGCCGAGAGCCTGCAGCCGCTCGATCAATACTTCCTGGCAGCCGGCATCACGCGGGGTGGTCGAGGGCAGCGAGATCAGCTGTTCGGTGAGCAGAAAAGTCGGGTCTTGAGTCATTTGTCGAAAAGGGATTGATATGTCGTGGGGTCGAAACCGAGCGTGATCCGGCCATCCAGATCCAGCACCGGGCGCTTGATGACCGATGGCTTGTCCAGCATCAACCGGATTGCGGCTGCGTCGCTGTCGATGCCGGTGCGGATTTCGTCGGGCAACTGGCGCCAGGTGGTGCCCTGACGGTTGATAAGCCGCTCACGGCCGACCTGGGCCAGCCACTGTTGCAGCGTCGCAGCGTCGATACCTTGCTTGCGCAAGTCGTGGAAGG
>CAZBWH010000081.1:0-12496 GCA_964495595.1 uncultured Burkholderiales bacterium
GCTTACATAGAACGTCGCGTAATAGTTCCACCATCCCCGTAAGGTAGGATTTACCCGCTCGGCAATATCTTCGATTCCCGCGTCCGTCCAGCGGCCGATGTTCCACTCCCGCATTTGCTCGCGGATGCGTTGCGCGGCCTTACCACTGAGGGCTGGACTGAAGCTGTTGAAGTATATGCCGCGCTTGCTCTATTCTGGATACGCTGTATGCATCCAGCCGCTCGCAGGTGATTCGCGCTGAGCGGTTGGCCGACGGGCTCCCTGTTGTATGCAAAATCCTGGAGCACCTCCATGCTCCGGCCGAGAATCTCGCGGCGGCCCGTCGCGAGTATCTGCAGATTGGTGCGGAGTTGTATTAAGTATGGCAACCACCCGTGGGCCGATAATACATACTCGTCGTTTGGCATGGTCCTCAATTCATTGGCGGATTACGCGGGTGCCAGGCAATTCGGCCGCGCTGGTTTGCAGGTCGGCTTCGGTGTTCATGCCCGCTTCGTTAACAATATTTCGATCGAACCGTGGCATAGACCGATCAGGGAAACATTGCCGACCTTTATCGATATCCACCACCAAGCGATGTCGGTCGGGGACTTCGAGTATGCCTGCTACTGCTACAGCTTGCTGATTGTCATGAAATTCATCGCTGGCGATCCCCTGGATGAAATGCGTTCACTGACGGATACCTATCTCCACATTACCAACAAGCTTCAGCAACCCCCGGTAATGGCTTACCGCCAGATGGTTGCGTGCCTGCTGGGCGAAACCGCTTCTCCCACTCATTTTCATGGCCCTTACTTTGACGAATCGACTGATTTTGCCGAGCTCACCAGCAGGGGCAGCCTCTTCGTCGTGAAGTGGGCTTATGCCGCGATCGCCTATACGAATCTCCTCTTCGGAAAGCCAGAGGAAGCCAAACGATACGCAGATTTTTACCGGCCGCTGGTTAGCGCCAATCAGGGAATCATCTCTAGCCTGCGCGACTCGGTTTTCGCGTCGGTGATCAATTTCGTCTGCTTTGATCAATTGCCCACACCGGAGCGCCGGCGAACCCTTGCTGAGGCGCGCAAGATACTTAAGCAGCTAAAAAAAGCGATGCGCTTCTGCCCGCAAAATTTCGCGCACCTTGAAGAGTTATTGCTCGCCGAAAGAATGCGTGCCCTTGGTAAGTTTGCTCTTGCCGAAGCCCATTATGGGAAGGCGATCGAGTTGGCGCGGACCGAGGACTATTGTCATGACGAGGGCCTCGCAGCCGAACGTGCCGGAGAACTCGCACTATCCCTCGGCGATCGGACGAAGTCCAAGAGCTTGTTTGATCATAGCGTGACTGCGTTCGGACGTTGGGGAGCCAAGGCCAAAATTAAGCAGTTGACGACTCGCATCGCAGAAATATTCGGTAGCACAGCCCGATCTGCGATGCGATCCGGCGCTGAAGCGGGAGAGATAGGTAGTCCCCCTGTGCTGACTACGCACAATCTGGACGTAGGCACGGTCATAAGGGCATCCCAGGCATTGACGGAGAACGTTCGTCTGGCCGATCTTCTCGCCACAACGATGCGCCTGATCATCGCGAACGCTGGTGCCACCCACGGGTATCTGCTCCTCGAAAGCGATAGCGAGTGGAAAATCGAGGCGGCTGCTACGGCTACGGACGATACCGTCGAAGTGCTGCCGCACCGCCCGATTGGCGGGCCAAAGCCTTTGTTAGTGACTAAGGTCGTCCAGGAAGCCATGAGGCGTTCCGCGCCCCTGGTGTTCGACGACCTGTCCGCGGACTTGGCCTACACCGATGATCCCTGCGTGCGCGCGATGCACCCCCGTTCCCTTCTGTGTCTGCCGCTACGCAATCAGAATAAATTGAATGGCATTCTGTATCTTGAGAACAACCTTGCGACAGGAGTCTTCAGCTCCGAGCGAGTCGAACTGCTCAAGCTCATCTCGACTCAGATCGCCATCTCAATCGAAAATACAAGATTGTATGACGGCTTGGAGGCGCAAGTTGCAGTACGCACGCGGGAACTCGACAAATCCCTCAAGGCCGTTGCGGCGCTGTTGGACAACTCCGGTCAAGGATTTCTGGCATTCGGCGGCGATCTCGTCGTCCTTGGAAGGTACAGCCGTGCGTGCGAATTCATGCTGGGAACCGTCCCGGCAGGCAAGGATGTGACCGAACTGCTGTTTCCGAACGATGCCGCCAAGGCCGAACTCATGAGAACGGGCGCCACGATGGCGATGGCCGAGGAGGATCCGGACAGACGGGAGCTCATATTGTCGCTGTTGCCTAAAGAGTTCTCACACGGCGAACGATTGCTCAAGGCCGAGTACAAAGCTCTTGACAGTGACTATGTGATGCTTGTGCTGACCGACAACACCGAAGAGCGGCGCCTGGCGGAAAAGCTCGAAGTCGAGCATAAGCGCCTCCAGATGGTGGTCGCGGCCGTCACCGACAATCGCGGCTTCTTCGACACCGTGGAAGCCTTTGAACGATTCCTGGAGGACGAATTGCCGGCGCTCATATCGTCATCGGCAACGCCCGACAGGCTTGTACAGGATCTCTATCGTGAGGTGCACACCTACAAGGGCGTTCTGAATCAGTTCAACTTCCAAGATGCACCGGTGGGCCTGCATCGGATCGAAGAGCACTTGGCCGAAATGATCCAGCGCTGCAACCAAGTCACATGCAAAGACATCGCGGATGCCTTTGCCAGAGCTTCACTGAGGGATCTATTTTCCGCGGACCTGGAGCGTCTGGCGAAAATCCTCGGCGAGGACTTCATCAAAGCGGGAGGGCGGGTGAGCCTGACAGCGAATCAGGCGACAGAGCTCGAACAGTTGGCCAACCGTTTGTTGCAGGGTGGCCCCATCGACGCGACTTCGGTCAAAATACGTCAGCTTCTCGTTGATATCTGCCGCCTGAGCAAGGTGCCTCTCAGAAACATCCTGGCGCAATTCGACAGTGTCATCTCTCGGATAGCAGGCCGGCTCGGCAAGCAGGTCGGCCCGCTTGAGATCAATGGCGGCAGCGACATTTGGATCGATCCACGATTGTACCGGCCGTTTCTCCGCTCGTTGGTGCATGTATTTCGTAATGCCGTCGCGCACGGCATTGAGGATCCGGACGGACGTTACGAAGCTGGAAAGGACGAATTCGGACGTATCACATGCACCGTCAGTCAGGAAGGCACGATACTCCGCTTGATGATCGCCGACGACGGCGCCGGAGTAGACGTACGCGCGCTTCGTCAGAAAGCTGTCGAAAATGGCTTGGTCGACCCGGCCCGCTTAGCTACGATGACCGAGCAGGACACCATCGAGTTGATCTTTGCCGACAACGTGACCACAAAAGGCGAGGCCGACCAATATTCAGGACGTGGCGTCGGCTTGGCTGCAGTGCGAGCCGAAACGCAGCGCTTGGGCGGGAGCGTCGCAGTTAGCTCGACCCCGGGCAAGGGGACGCAGTTCGCGTTTTACTTCCCTTTTGGGATCAGCCGTCAAACCTCGATTTGATGGGCTGCGCCACGGTCAGCGTCAAGGTCGCCCGAGTTCAACGAAATACAAGTAGCGGCAGATCGACATGGTTTGCCTGAATCAGCGCATAAAAGGATCAAGGTAGAGAGTGTCGCAAATCGCAGCTTCTCGCAGCTTCGCTCCCACTGGGCCATAACGGCGACCGGGCCGCCAGAGTCAGCAATGCCCCATGGCGCCGAAACAAGCGGCTGTTGTCGGGGAAGCGCTGACGGGTTGTTTTCAGGCGCAAACGGGATGGCCTCGGACAATGCCCTGCAGCCCAATACGGACGCGGCCTGCAGGCAAGGCTGCAGGCCGCGTCCGTATTGCCTTGCGAGGCAGCGCCGTTCAGCCGGACAGCGTCGGGCTGTCCATCCCCAGTTCCTGGATCTTGCGGGTCAGGGTGTTGCGGCCCCAGCCGAGCAAGGTGGCGGCTTCGATGCGGCGGCCGCCGGTGTGTGCCAGTGCTTTCTGGATCAGTGCCCGTTCGAACTGGTGCGTCAGTTCGTCGATGATGCCGACATCGCCACGCGCCAGCTGGCGTTCGACTTCGTTTTCCAGCGCCGTTACCCAGTCGCCGGCGACCGCGGCTTCGCCGGCTTCGGCATCGGCGCGCAGCTCGGGCGGCAGGTCGGCTACTTCGATATTCTGGCCCGGCGCCATCACCGTCAGCCAGTGGCAGACGTTTTCCAGCTGGCGCACGTTGCCGGGAAAATCGCAGCCGGCGAGATATTTCATCGCCGCATCCGAAAGGCGTTTGGATTCTACGCCCAGGTCCTTGGCGCTTTTCTGCAGGAAGTGGCGCGCCAGCAGCGGGATATCCTGCTTGCGTTCGCGCAGCGGCGGCAGGCGCAGGCGGATCACGTTGAGGCGGTGGAACAGGTCCTCGCGGAACAGGCCGTCTTTGACCCGCGTTTCCAGGTTCTGGTGGGTGGCGGCGATGACGCGCACATTGGCCTTGATCGGCGTGTGGCCGCCGACGCGGTAATAGAAGCCGTCCGATAGCACGCGCAGCAAACGGGTCTGCAGATCGGACGGCATGTCGCCGATTTCGTCGAGAAACAGCGTGCCGCCTTCGGCCCGTTCGAAACGCCCGCGGCGCTGGGTTTGCGCGCCGGTAAAGGCGCCGCGTTCGTGGCCGAACAGCTCGGATTCGAGCAGGTCTTTCGGGATCGCTGCGGTGTTGAAGGGGCTCTATGCCGTTTCCAGTGGAATTTGACTCAACCGCAAACATGACGGTAGCGCCCGTAATCGCGTGGGATAGCCGGCGCCATCGGGTTCTGCGGTAGATGGGCCAGTCTGGACATGCGCAGGTATCCGCGAACCTTTACAGGAAGAACGCCTCACCCTCGATCCGCAGGCACTGCAAACGCAGTGGGCCGAAGCCGAATCGGCCGAGGCAACCTATGCTGGCTACGTTTTGCGCGAACCGATCTGGGATACAACGCTGATCTGCACATCCGCCAGTTCCGCTTCATTGCCAACCGGCGGGCGCGACAGGTGGGCGTGACCGAACCCTTCCCCGGCGCGGAAAATGTGTTGCCCTGGCTGGACGAACAGGCCAATCTGCGCAAGGAGAAAAACTTCTTCGAGACCCGGGTGACCGAGTATCAGACCGGTGGTGCATTGGACTGGGACTGACCCCCGATGCGCGCACTAGCAGCCTATTGAACTTGAGCGATCGTAGCGAGCCGAGCGGAAAAGCGAAGACAGATTTGTCTGTTTTCGAGGCGCACAGCAGGCCAATGCGACGAGAAAATGGGTAAATATGGACCGTTTCTCCCGCTGGCGTAGCAGATCAGTCTCAAATCTGACAAGCTGCCATCCTGCTTGCGGGGTCGGCCATGATCCAGCGGGCCCCGCAGCCGATCCATGCTATAAAACATCATCAGAACCGTTTGTGCACCAGGAGGCCGCCATGCTGGACAACAAGCTGGATACATTCCAGGCATGGGTGATCTTCTTTTCCGAATCACCGATTCCGGTACTGCGCCGCACCATCGACGAACTGGCACGGTTGAAAGCCAACGAAGACAACATCACCAGCCGCGATATTGCCAACGTGCTGCTGCACGATCCGCTGATGTCGCTGAAAGTGATTCGCTATCTGCAGGACCACCGCAAGCAGAGCCAGACTACGGATATCACCACCGGCGCCCGTGCGGTGATGATGCTGGGAACCACACCGTTTTTCCGCTCGTTCGAGCAGCAAACCTCGCTGGAAGACCATCTGCGCGGTCAGCCCGAGGCGCTGGCCGGCATCCGCCGGGTACTCAGCCGGTCGTTTCACGCGGCCGTCTACGCCCGTGAAATGGCTCAGGTTCGCCACGATGCCGAAATCGACGAAATCACCGAAGCCGCGCTGCTGCACGATCTTGCCGAGATCCTGCTCTGGTGCTTTGCCCCGCGCTTTGCGCAGGAAATCCGCCGTTTACAGCAGGACGACGCCACTTTGCGCAGCACGGCCGCCCAACAGCAGGTAATCGGGTTCAGCCTGCAAAGCCTGCAGTTTGCGCTGAACCGGCTGTGGCATATGCCGCTCCTGCTGCAGGAGCTGATGGACGACACGCATCCGGCATCCCCGCGCACCCAGAACGTCAGCATGGCGGTGTCACTGGCCCGTCACTCGGCCAACGGCTGGCATGATGCAGCCCTGCCGGATGATTATCGAGAGATCGCCGCGCTGCTGCATCAGGATGCCGACCACGCCAGGCAAGTGATCCTGAAAGCCACCCTGCAGGCCGCCCGCAGCTGGCATTGGTACGATTATCCGCCCAGTGCTGCGCTGCTGCCCCTGCTGACGGCCTGAGCCAGGGAACCCGCTGCCCTCCCCTGTAATGACATGACACCCCGATGACCCGCCCCAACCCCGTATTCGACCTGAAAAATGTTCTGGCAGAACTGGTTCGCGATGGACTGGTTACCCGGCTGGATGCCGAAAACATGTACATCGGCACCCGTACCCGCGAACGTGCCGAGGCGCATCCGCTGCAGCTGATCGCGGAACAGAAATGGCAGTCGGCCGAAGCCGAGCCGCGTCCGCTCACCATCGAAGTACTGATGGACTGGCTGGCGCGCAAGAATGGCCTGTCGTATTACCACATCGACCCGCTGCGCATCGACGCCCCGAAAGTCTGCGCCGTGGTTTCGCACGGCTTTGCCGCCCGTTACAAAATCCTGCCGGTTGAAGTGAACGCCCGCGAGGTGGTCATTGCCACCTCCAACCCCTACGACCGCGAATGGGAAAAGCAACTTGAACACGCCACCCGGCTCAGCATCCGCCGCGTGGTCGCCAACCCTCAGGATATCGTGCGTTTTCTGGGCGAGTTCTACAGCCTGTCGCGCTCGCTGAAAGGCGCCAGCAAGCAGCAGACTGGCGCCGGCATTGGCGTGGCCTCGTTTGAACAACTGGTTGAACTGGGCAAGATGGGGGCGCTGGATGCCAACGACCAGCATATCGTGCATGTGGTCGACTGGATGCTGCAATACGCCTACGACCAGGGCGCGAGCGACATTCACCTGGAACCACGCCGCGAAAGCGGCAATGTGCGGTTCCGCATCGACGGCATCATGCACCTGGTGCACCAGATTCCGACTGCGGTGCTCAATGCCGTTACCAACCGCATCAAGCTGCTGGCGCGGATGGACATTGTCGAAAAGCGCCGGCCGCAGGATGGCCGGATCAAGACCAAAACCCAGAATGGCGAAGAAATCGAATTGCGGCTGTCGACCATGCCGACCGCGTTTGGTGAAAAGCTGGTATTGCGGATTTTCAACCCGGACGTGCTGGTGCGCTCGTTCCGCGAACTGGGTTTCACCGACGACGAATTCGCTACCTGGGAAAAGCTGATCGCCCAGCCCAACGGCATCATCCTCGTCACCGGCCCCACCGGCTCGGGCAAAACCACCACGCTTTACACCACCATGAAGCATCTGGCCCAGCCAGAGCTGAACGTCTGCACCGTCGAAGACCCGATTGAAATGGTCATGCCGCAACTGAACCAGATGCAGGTGCAGCAGAACATCGGCCTGGGCTTTGCCGACGGCGTGCGCACCCTGCTGCGGCAAGATCCCGACATCATCATGATCGGTGAAATCCGCGACCGCGAAACCGCCGAAATGGCTACCCAGGCCGCACTCACCGGCCATCTGGTGCTCAGCAGCCTGCACACCAACGACGCCCCCTCGGCCATCGCCCGCCTGATCGACATCGGCATCCCGCCGTACATGATCAACGCCACCCTGCTCGGCGTTGTTGCCCAGCGGCTGGTACGCACGCTCTGCCCGCACTGCAAAAAGCCGGTGCCTGCCGACACGCTGATGTGGCAAGATTTCGTCAAGCCCTGGCGTGCCAATTGCCCGCCCACCGTCCAGCACCCCGCCGGCTGCATCGAATGCCGGATGACCGGCTATAAGGGCCGCACCGCCATTTACGAAATGCTCACCATCTCGCCCGCCATGCGCCAGGTGATCAGCCATCACACCGAGGCCGCCGCCATCCGCCAGCAAGCCTTCAAGGATGGTATGCGCCCCTTGCGGCTGAGCGGCGCGATCAAGGTCGGCACGGGCCTCACGACCATGGAAGAAGTCGCCAAAGTCACCCCGCCGGCCCAGCCGGACGACGCCTGAACCACACCGGCCTGCAGACCGCATCCACACTGCCTTGCAGGCCGGCCTGCAAGGCAATGGGGGCGCGGCGTGCAGCCATGCCCTACACTGAACTTATCCCCCTTTGCCGGTTGTCCGCATGAACACCACTTCCCTGTACGCCCAGATTGCCCGTGAGCTAAGGCCGCATGCGCCGTTTGATGCCATGGCGGAGGCCGATCTGTTGTGGCTGACGCAACGCTTGCAGGTCGCGTATTTCAACGAAGGGGCGCTGCTGCTGTCGCCGGATCAGCGCGGCGAGCCGGCGCTGCATATCCTGAAAAAAGGACTGGTGCGCAGCGAAGACCCGCAGACGCAAACGCCTTATCTTGAGCTGCACGAGGGCGAAATGTTTCCGCTGGGTGCAATGCTGTCACGCCGGCCGGTCATCTCCAACTACCGGGCGACGGCTGATTCTTTTGTTTATCAGCTGGCAGCCGACGACTTTCAGCAGTTGCTGACCCTGAGTGAACCGTTCCGGGCTTTTTGCACCCGACGGCTGGCGCATTTGCTGGAGCTGTCGCGCCAGCGCATCCAGAGCGCACTGACCACGCGCAGCAACCAGCAGCACAGCGACACGCCACTGGGCACGCTGGCACACCCCCCGATCACCTGCCCCCCCGATACACCGCTGGGCGAAGTGCTGCAGCAGATGAAAGCTCAGCGTATCGGCTCAATGATCATGGTCGAGGGCGAACAGAAACCGGTGGGGATTTTCACCCTGGTCGATGTGCTGACCCATGCCGCCAGCGCAACGCCTCTGGCGACACCGATCGGCGAGCTGATGACCACGGATCTGGTCTGCCTGCCGCCCGGCGCATTGACCTTTGACGCGGCGTTGACCATGGCCCGCCATCGCATCCGCCATCTGCTGATCGTCGAGCGTGACAGGCTGATCGGTATTGTCTCCGAGCGTGATCTGTTCAGCCTGCAGCGGATTGGCGTGTACGAAATTGCCACGGCAATGGATCACGCCAGCGATATCGACACCCTGGCCCAGGTCAGCCACGACATCCGCCAGCTGGCGTCGAACATGCTGGCGCAGGGGGTGGCACCGGAACAACTGACGCAACTGGTGTCAACGCTGAACGACCGGCTGGTGGAACGGGTGGTGGAGATGGCGTTCGACGGCGCGGCATTACAAGGAATTGCCGTGTGCTGGGTGGCTTTCGGCTCGCAGGGCAGGCAGGAGCAAACCATCGGCACAGACCAGGATAACGGCATCATTTTCCAGGCGCCGGACGGCATGAGCCATGCTGAAGCACGCGCCATCCTGCTGCCGGTAGCACAGCAGGCCAACCAGTGGCTGGCGGTCTGCCGCTTCAGCTTGTGCAAGGGCAACATCATGGCGGGCAACCCGGATTGCTGCCAGTCGATCAACGAATGGCAATTGACCTTCAGCGACTGGATCGACGCCGCCAGCCAGCAAAATCTGCTCAATGCCAAGATCTATTTCGATCTGCGCCCGGTGTGGGGCGAATTCTGGATGGCTTACGAAGTGCGCGAACACTTGCTGAAGCGGATCAGCGAAAAACCGCGGTTCCTGCACGCACTGACCCACAACACGCTGGAATACAAACCGCCGCTCAGCCTGCTGGGCGATTTCGTGCTCAGCACCCACGACGGCAAGACCGGACTGGACTTGAAAGTGAATGGCACACTGTTTTTCGTCGATGCTGCACGGATTTTCAGCCTCGCATACGGCATCGACGCTTACAGCACCGCACAACGGCTGCGGCTGTACGGCGAGGCCGCCGGGGTACGCCCGGAAACAGTCGAAGGCTGGGTCCAGGCATTTCACTTCCTGCTGCTGTTACGCCTGCAGCACCAGCAACAGGCAATCGACCAAGGCCAGCCGCCAGACAACAGCATCGACCCGAAAACCCTGTCCGGGCTCGATCGCCGCATCCTGAAAGAAACCCTGCGCCAGGCGCGCAAACTGCAAAGCCGGCTGGCAGAAAGCTACCGCATATGAGCTGGTGGCCCTTTGGCAAGCCGGCCGGGTTACCAACACTCGAACCGGCGCAACGTATCCGCCTGCAGCGCTGGCAGCAATTGCCCCACCCGCCCGGCAGCACGCCGGTCAGCCGCCAGCGCTGGGTAGTGATGGATAGCGAAAGCTCTGGCCTCGACCTGCAAAAAGACCGGCTGCTGTCACTGGCAGCCGTGGGGGTTGAACACGGCACACTGCAGATCGACCAGTCGTTCGACTGCCGGCTGCAGCAGGATCAGGCCAGCAGCGACGCCAATATCCTGATCCACGGCATCGGCGCACAGGAACAGCGCCAGGGCCAGCCTGCAGCCGATGCACTGCTGGATTTCCTCCACTTTGCCGGCCGCGACATCCTGGTCGCCTTCCACGCCGATTTCGATCGCACCCTGCTCGACCGCGCCCTGGCACACACACTGGGCAAACAGCCGATGCAATGGCTGGATCTGGCCGATCTGTGCCCGGCGCTGTTCCCGGAGCAGGCGCCGGAACGCAAAACGCTTGACGACTGGCTGACCGCCTTCGACCTCGCCGGCTTCGAACGCCACAATGCCCTGTCCGACGCCTGGGTGACAGCAGAACTGTTCCTGATTGCACTGGCTCACCTGCCCGCCAACATCCGCAGCAGCCACGACCTGCTGACATTCGCCACCCAGGCACGCAAACGGCGCCAGCTCGGTGGTGGCTGGTGAACCACCGGCAAATCCGCCTACAATGCCGGCTTTGTCGCCCCCCTACCCAGCCATGCCCAAACTCATTCCCATCCTGCAACAACTCGGGCGGTACCTGATTGCCCTGCTGGCCGCCTTTTGCTGGGGCCTGCCCGCCAACGGCGTACCGCTCACCGCGCTGCGCCTGTCCTGGATCGGCGCCTTGGTACTGTTCCTGCTGGCCGCCAGCCTGCCACGCACCCGTGCCCTGTGCCTGCGGGTTTCGGTGGTGACCCTGCTGGCGTTTCTGCTGACCCAGCTCTGGTGGCAATACTGGATGTCAGGTCATGGCTATAACGGCGACTGGCTCTACACGCTGGCAAGGCTGCTGGGCAACCAGGGCGACGGCCTGTACGGGCTGGTCGAATACCAGATGTTTCTGGTGTTGTTTGGTCTGCTCGGATTGCTGGCGATGATTGCCGCCATCCCCGTCACAACCAGGCAGCAGGCGGGGCAGGGCTGACCACGCAGCCTGCCACGCACCAGCCTGTTGACTAACCCACCCGGCTCAGGAGTGATCGCACAAGATGGATACGGTCCGATACCTGCTGGCGGTAGCGCTGTTCTGCACCGGCGTCTATCTCGCCATCGATCTGCTGCTGTCCGGCTTTCACTGGCGGGTGCTGCTCGCCTCGCTCGGCTGTCTGTTACTGGCCCATTTCATCAAGCCTGAACGCCGCGAACACGATGCGTTCAGCGTACTGGAGATCATTGATTTGCTGCTGGATATCCCGTACCGGCTGATCGCCGTCATACTGCGCACGGCAGGACGGCCCTTCCGCGGCGACATCGACGGCATTGATCTGTAAAACGGCAAGCCAGACCCCTGCCGGTGAACACAGACACCCCGACAGGCCAAGTGGGCGCTCAGGAGGACACCAGCATCCCCCGCGCCACTTGGGCAGCCACCTCGGCGCCCTGCAGCAAACCGACCAGATGCAGACTGAAAGCGGTCGCCGTGGCCGGGCCGCGCGACGTGATGACCTGGCCGTCCTGCACCACGGCAGCAGTGTCGAACTGCATGCCGGGTGCGGGCTGGACATCCAGGCAACCGGGATAACTGGTGGCGCGCTTGCCGTCGAGCAAGCCGGCGCTGGCCAGCGCCACAGGGGCCGCACAAATGGCTGCGGTGTAGCGCCCTTGCCGCGCGGCGCCCTGCAACAGGGCCTGCACACGCGCATCGTCGCGCAGGTGGTGCGCACCCGGCAGGCCGCCGGGCAAGACGATCAGATCGAAATCACGCTGCAAGACGCTGTCGAGCAGGCAATCCGCCTGAATGGCCACCCCGTGCGCGCCCTTCACCAGCGGCTGGTTCAGCGCTGCTGTTGTCACCTCGACCCCGCCGCGACGCAACACGTCAATCAGGGTAATGGCTTCGATTTCTTCAAATCCTTCCGCCAGCGGAATCAGTGCGGTTGCCATGCCAATGCCTCGTATCGGTGAAATGGGAGTTTCATCATAGAGCCAATTGCCGCCCCCTGCCCAGCCGCTGGCAGCCTGTCGGATTTGAGACTGATCTGCTGCGCCAGTGGGAAAAGCGGTTCAGATTTCCCACTCGGCTCGCCACGATCGCTCAAGCCCGAAAAACGGCTAGGGAGACGCTGATTTATTCCCCGCAGCCAGCCCCCTGTCGGCGAGAATCAGC
>CAZBWH010000082.1:0-12450 GCA_964495595.1 uncultured Burkholderiales bacterium
GCAACTTCCGTGCCTACTCGCTTATCTATTGGATTCAGGGTGACTGACTACTAGTGATGTCAGCTGCGTTTGGCGTCGTGTCGGCGCAGCGTGGTTTTGTAGGTTTCGGTGAGCTTCTGGAATTTTCCGTTGTTGGGGTCGGTCTGGCGGATTCGTTCCAGATATTCTTTGGCCAGCTGCATGTAGCTGGCGTGCCAGCCTTGGGTGTTGACGTAGGCGAGCAGGGCGTTGACGGCGTTGAGGGTGACCTGGCTGTTGGCCGGCATGTCGCCGACGGCCTGGATGAATAGCTGCACCGCACCTTCCAGATTGCCGTTTTTGGCCAGGGTGACGGCCTGGTTATTCAGATCGATGATGTCCTGGGTGGTTTCGCTCACCAGCTGGTTGCCCAGCTCGGACTTGCCGATGGTCTCGAACATTCCCTCCACCCGCGCCAGCAGTTCGGTATTGTCGTGGTTATTCTTGATAACCTGCTTGATGACTTCGCTGGCGACTTCATCGCGGCCATTGCGGTAGCAGGCCTCGGCAAATTCGATAGCATACTGTTCCGGCGTTGGCGTGTCCTGGCTGGCCATCTGTTGTTGTGCCTTGTCCAGCGCGAGGTTGGCCGCGGCTTGATCACCCAGTGCCTGGCTGACGTTGGCTTCGATCACGTAGGTAATCAGTGCAGCTTTGGGATCCTGCTTGAAATCGCGGCGGACTTCGCTCAGCGTTTTGCGTGCGCCGTCGGTGTCGCCGCGGGCCAGCTGGACCTTGCTCAGATTGGCATGGTGGCCCGCATCCCGCCAGAACGAATATTTTGCCAGGTCGATGGTGTCGCGGAATGCGCGTTCTGCGACCGAAAAATCCTTGTTCTTGGCTGCGGTTTCGCCCAGTGCTTGCTGGCGGGTGACAATGGTGGGCGAGATGCGGACGGCGTCTTGCAGGACAGACTGAGCCGCAGCGTATTCGGCCTGGGCGTTGTGGGTTTTGGCCAGCCAGTCGTAGGCTTCCATTACCTGGCCGTTCTGCTGCAGCACTTCTTCAAACGACGCCTCGGCGGTGGCAAAGTGCTTGAGGTGATATTCGGCTTTGCCCAGACCCATCTTGGCCCAGGGAATCGGCTTGGCCGCCAGCACAGAGCGGTAGATCTGGCGGGCGCTTTCGTAGTCGCCGATCTGCAGCGCCAGCCGGCCTTTCAGCTTCATGAAATCCAGCGTGTATTCGTCGCGGCTGCCAATGCGGCGGTTGCATTCCTCGATCGCAGCCAGGTATTCGTTGTTGCGGATGGCGTCGTCGACGCAGCGGAATTCCAGCTTTTTACGGATGGCCCGCTCCAGCCGCTTGGCCAATGCTTCACCAGTGAAGGGTTTCAGCAGGTAGTCGTCCGGCGCCAGCTCGACGGCGCCGATCACGTTCTGCGCCCGGCGCTCGGCGGTGACGATCATGAACACCATCGACTGTTTGCACAGATTGCGCTGCTTGATTTCTTCCAGCAGGTGCAGCCCGTCGGCCGTGTGTTCCAGATCGTATTCACTCAGGATGATGTCGAAGTCACTGCGCTGGATCTTGGCCAGCGCGTCACCGATCCGGTTGGCAAACTCGACCTTGTTGGCGCCCATCGTCGACAAGGTCATGGTCATGGCGCCGCGCATGTCGTTGACCGGGTCAACCACCAGGAACAGCAGCCGCGAATAATCAATTTGCAGTGCCGGTCGCAGGGACTGCTGGGTCATGTTGCGCAGCGCTATGTCGGTCAGGGCGTTGGATGGGCTATCGTCACTCACGGCAGTCGGTCGGTACTGGAGAAGATAGTATTACTGTAGTGTCTGTTGCCCAAGCTTGCCAAATTGTCAGGCCGGAGTCAGTTTGGCAAATTGCAGCAGCAGCCATTTCACCCCTTCCGGGCCGAAATTCACCTGCACCTGCGCGTCGCCGCCACTCCCGTTGCAATCTACGATGACGCCGACGCCGAAGGTCGGGTGTACAACACTCTGGCCGATCCGCAAGCCGGTTCCAGTGGATTTGGGCTTGCTCCAGGCGGGTGGCTGGAGCGAGGTGGGTGCGGGGGGCGTGTTCAGCCAGTGCAGCAATGCCGCCGGTATTTCATTCAGAAAGCGCGAGGCGACGTTGTAGCGGGTCTGGCCGTGCAGCATCCGGTTTTGTGCCAGGGTCAGATACAGCTGGCGCCGGGCGCGGGTGAGGGCCACGTACATCAGCCGCCGTTCTTCTTCCTCGCCATTCGGATCGTTGCGGGTGTTTTCGTGCGGAAACAGGCCTTCTTCCAGCCCGCTGATGAACACCGCCCCGAATTCCAGCCCCTTGGCAGCGTGCACCGTCATCAGCTGCAACGCATCCTGCCCAGCCAGTGCCTGATGCTCGCCGGCCTCCAGTGAGGCGTGGCTGAGAAAGCCGGTCAGGTTGCGCTGGTCCTCCTCGGCTTCGGTCAGATAGTTGACCGCCGCATTGGTCAGCTCGTTGAGATTCTCCAGCCGCTCTTCGCCATCTTTCTCGGTCTGGTAGACGTCGCGCAGCCCGGAATGCGTCAGCATGTGCTCGATCTGTTCCGGCAGCGTCATGGCCCGGGTGTCGTTGCGCAGTTGCTCGATCAGGGTGACGAACCGTGCCAGCGCCGCGCCGCTGCGGCCACCGCCGGCGCAGGTTGCTTGCCACAGGCTGCAGTGCGACAGGCTGGCGTTGGACTGGATGCTTTCGACGGTGCGTGCACCGATGCCGCGGGCAGGAAAATTGATCACCCGCAGCAGCGCCCCGTCGTCGTCCGGATTGGCCATCAGCCGCAGGTAGGCCAGCGCGTGCTTGATCTCCTGGCGTTCAAAAAAGCGCAATCCGCCGTACACCTTGTACGGCAAGCCGGCCGAGAACAGCCGGTGTTCGATGATGCGCGACTGGGCGTTGGAGCGGTACAGCACGGCGATCTGCGCCAGCGCTACGCCGTCACGCTGCAACTGGCGGGCCTCGTCGACAATGAAGCTGGCCTCGTCGCCGTCGCTGAATGCCTGAAACACCCGGATCGGCTCGCCGGCGCCTTCGGCGGTCCACAGGTTTTTGCCCAGCCGTTCGCGGTTGTGGCAGATCAGCGCATTGGCGGCGTCGAGGATGTTGCCCTGCGAGCGGTAATTCTGCTCCAGACGGATCAGGTTTTTGACCTGGTAGTCGCGTTGGAAATCGTACATATTGCCCACCCGGGCACCACGGAAGGCGTAAATCGACTGGTCGTCGTCGCCGACAGCGAACACTGCGTTGTCGGGCCCGGCCAGCAGTTTCAGCCAGTCGTACTGCAACGGGTTGGTATCCTGGAATTCATCGACCAGAATATATTGAAAGCGGGCCTGATAATGCTCGCGCAACGGCTGGTTGCGTGACAGCAGCTCGTAGCTGCGCAGCAGCAGCTCGGCAAAATCGACGGCACCTTCACGCTGGCATTGTTGCTCGTAGCCAGCGTACAGCTCGACCAGCTTGCGGTTGAAATCGTCGTAAGCCTGCACCTGACTGGCACGCAGGCCGTTTTCCTTGTTGCCGTTGATGAAATGTTGCAATTGCCGGGGCGGATATTGCTCGTCGTCGATATTACCCGCCTTCATCAGTCGCTTGATCAGCGCCAGC
This sequence comes from uncultured Burkholderiales bacterium, assembly GCA_964495595.1. Lineage (GTDB taxonomy): Bacteria > Pseudomonadota > Gammaproteobacteria > Burkholderiales > SCOH01 > CALMFQ01. The sequence goes on from CAZBWH010000082.1 coordinate 3,604, forward strand.
TGGTCGGCCGAATCGAGAATCTGGAACGCTTCCGGCAAAGCCGCTTCGCGATGGTGGGTGCGCAGCAGACGGTTGCACAGGCCGTGAAAGGTGCCGATCCACATGTCGCGCAGCGTCAGCGGCAGCATGCCTGACAGGCGTGCCCGCATTTCCTTGGCAGCCTTGTTGGTGAAGGTGACCGCCAGAATGCCCTGCTGGCTGGACTGGCCAGTTTGCAGCAGCCAGGCGATGCGGGTGGTAAGCACCCGGGTCTTGCCCGAGCCGGCGCCGGCCAGGATCAGCGCCGACTGGTGCGGCAGGGTGACGGCGGCGAGCTGTTCGGGATTCAGGCCGGCAAGCAGGGAATCGGACATGATGGCAGGAACGTTTGGGAAACATGACATTCTAACAGCTCGGATCGGCCGGATTGTGCAGGCCGGTTGAGATTCGATTTGCATATTGTTATGCTGGCCGTCGCAATTCAGGAGGTGGATGCGAAATGATCAGACAAATGAAAAACTGGGGAGTAGTGCTCGCGTGTGGCTTGGTATTGTCGCCAGCGTGGGCTGATTTCGAGGCCGGCAAGACCGCTGCGGCGAGCGGTGATCACAAGGTGGCGGCCAAGGAGTGGCGCGTATCGGGTGAAAAAGGCGATGTCGGTTCGCAGATGGCGCTTGGGTACTTGTATCAGAAAGGGCTGGGGGTCGAGCACGACTATTCCCAGGCAGTGGCCTGGTGGGAGCGGGCGGCCAAGCAAGGCAATCTGGAGGCCATGCGTCTGATCGCGCGGGCCTATCTGCAAAGCGGGCCGGGGCTGAAGCAGGATGTGACCAAAGGGCTGGCCTGGTATCGCAAGGCTGCCGATGCCAACGACATGATGGCGCAACTCGATCTGGCACAGATCCAGCTCAAGTTCGCCAACGACGAAACGGATCTGAAAAGCGCGTTTTACTGGCTGAACCGCGCCGCCGCACAAGGCAGCGCTGCTGCGATGAAAAACCTGGCAGTGATGCACGACAAGGGCATCGGTACACCGGTCAATGCCGACGAGGCACAGAAATGGCGAGCCCGCTACGAGGCGGCCGTCAAGGAAGACGCTGCCAAGAGCGCCAGGAACTGACCGGGCTTGGCCCATCTTAACAAACGCCGCTGACCTTCAGCGGCGTTTGTTCATCAATCGCAGCCGGGCGGCCAGTGGGTTAGAATCCTGTTTTTGATTTCCAACCGGATGAAGCGATTTCACCATGCGCACCTCGCAGTTTTATTTCTCGACCCTCAAAGAAGCCCCGAACGAAGCGGAATTGCCCAGCCACAAGCTGATGCTGCGCGCTGGCCTGATCAAGCGGCTGGGCAGTGGCCTGTATACCTGGATGCCGCTGGGCCTGCGGGTGTTGCGCAAGGTTGAGGCTGTGGTGCGTGACGAGATGAACCAGGCCGGGGCGCAGGAGTTGCTGATGCCGGCAGTGCAGCCGGCCGAGCTGTGGAAGGAAACCGGCCGCTGGGAGGTATTCGGCCCGCAGATGCTGAAAATCAAGGATCGCCACGAGCGCGATTTCTGTTTCGGCCCGACCCACGAAGAGGTGATTACCGACATCGCCCGCACCGAAATCAAGAGCTACCGCCAGCTACCGCTGAATTTCTACCAGATCCAGACCAAATTCCGCGACGAAATCCGCCCGCGTTTCGGCGTCATGCGGGCGCGTGAATTCGTGATGAAAGACGCCTACTCGTTCCACACCAGCTTCGACAGCCTGCAGCAGACTTACCAGGTGATGTACCAGGCGTATTCGAATGTGTTCACCCGGCTGGGGCTGCAGTTTCGTGCGGTGGCGGCGGATACCGGCGCGATTGGCGGCTCTGGCTCGCATGAATTTCACGTGCTGGCCGATTCGGGCGAAGACGCGCTGGCGTTCTGCCCCGATTCGGACTTTGCCGCCAATGTCGAGCTGGCCGAGGCGCTGGCGCCGAATTGCACCCGCGACGCGGCCACCGAAACCTTGCGCGAAGTCGATACCCCGAAACAGACCGCCTGCGAAGACGTGGCTGCGTTGCTGGAGATCGGCATTGATCGCACCGTCAAGGCCATTGCCGTGATGGCGCCGCGTGAAGCCGGCTGGCAGTTTTATTTGCTGCTGTTGCGCGGCGACCACAGCCTGAACGAAGTCAAGGCCGCCAAGCTCGACGGTCTGGATGGCTTCCGGTTTGCCACTGACGAAGAAATCCGCGCCCATCTGAACTGCCCACCCGGCTTCATCGGCCCGGTCGGCGTCGATGCCGGCGCGGTGCGGGTGATTGCTGACCGCAGCGTTGCGGCAATGAGCGATTTTGTCTGCGGCGCCAACAAGCCGAAATGCCACCTGGCCGGGGTCAATTTTGGCCGCGATCTGCCGGAGCCCACGGTCGTGGCCGACATCCGCAACGTGGTCAGCGGCGACGCCAGCCCGGACGGCAAAGGCCGGCTGGAAATCTGCCGCGGCATCGAAGTCGGGCATATTTTCCAGCTGCGTACCAAGTATTCCGAGGCGATGGAATGTACCTACCTGGACAAGGACGGCAAAACCCAGGTGATGGAAATGGGCTGCTACGGCATTGGGGTGTCGCGCATTGTCGGCGCCGCGATCGAGCAGAATTTCGACCAGCGCGGCATTGTTTTCCCGCAGGCCATGGCGCCGTTTGCGTTGGCGATTGTGCCGGTTGGCTACCACCGCAGCGAACAGGTCAAGGCCGAAGCCGACAAGTTGTACGCCGAGCTGACGGCGGCCGGGATTGACGTGCTGCTGGACGACCGCGACGAGCGGCCGGGGGTCATGTTTGCCGACATGGAGCTGATCGGCATTCCGCACCGCATTACCATTGGCGAACGTAGCCTGAAGAACGGCGAGCTCGAATACCAGGGCCGGCGGGACTCGGCGGCGGGTGTGTTGCCATTGGCAGAGGCAGCGGCTCAGATTAAAGTGAAGTTATGCGCTGCTTGATCCTGATCTGTTGCTTGTTTGCCTCTTGCGCCTGGGCCGGTGCCCAGCGCGAAGAGGCGTTGTCGGCCAGTGTGCAGGCCTCGCTGCAACGTGCGGTGGCGGATGATGCCGCACCCCGGCTGGTGTTCGACAACGGCCACGAGGCGCAAGCCTGGATTGCCGACATGTCGCGCCGGCTGGAAAAACGCATGCCGGACGTCGACCTGCGGCGGGTATTCCTGACCACGGTGCATTACGAAGCCTCCCGCGCCGGACTCGACCCGCAGATGGTGCTGGGGCTGATCCAGGTTGAATCCGGTTTTCGCAAATACGCCATATCTTCGGCAGGCGCCCGCGGCTTCATGCAGATCATGCCGTTCTGGGTCAAATCGATTGGCACCAGCGAGCACAATCTGTTCCAGATGCGTACCAATCTGCGCTACGGCTGCATCATCCTGCGCCACTATCTGGATATCGAACGCGGCAACCTGTTCCGCGCCCTGGGCCGCTACAACGGCAGCTTGGGTCGGCCGGAATATCCGAACCTGGTGCTGGGGGCTTGGAAGCGTCACTGGCACTGGGATTTTCCCGCCCGCAGCAATCAGGCCACCTGGCCCGCCAGCCCGAACGGCTGACCGCCCGCCAGCTCAGCAGATCAGTCTTGAGTCCGACCGTCTGCTAGACCTTTGCCAGTGATTTAAGCGCCAGCCGGATGCCATCGTTGACGCTGACCTCTTCCGGCAACCCTTTCAACGCCGCCGCTGCTTCGCGGTCGTTGTAGCCCAGCGCCAGCAAGGCGTTGACGATATCGCCACGGGCGGTTGGCGCGCCGGCCTGCGGTGTGCTGCTCATCGGCGCGCCGGCTGTGCCAGCCGCGCCGCCCAGCTTGCCGCGCAATTCCAGAATCAGCCGTTCGGCGGTTTTCTTGCCGATTCCCGGCACTCGCGCCAGCCGCGCCACATCTTCCCCTGCGACCGCCAGCGCCAGTTCATCGGCATTCATTCCCGACAGGATCGCCAGCGCCGTCTTGGCGCCAATGCCGGAAATCTTCAGCAACTGGCGGAAGGTTTCGCGTTCGCTGCGGCTGGCAAAGCCGTACAGCAGATGGGCGTCCTCGCGCACCACATAATGGGTAAACAACGTCACCTTGTCGCCCGGATGCGGCAGATCGTAAAACGTACTCATCGGCACATCCAGCTCGTAGCCGACGCCGTTGACCTCCAGCACGATCTGCGGCGGCAGTTTTTCAAGAATCAATCCGGTCAGGCGTCCGATCATGGCAAATCCGTGGTTTTGGGCAAAAGCACAATGATAGCCGCGAAAACGACAAACGCCAGCCTGGAAGGCTGGCAGTGTCGGGAATTGGTGCCAGGTGTCTCGGACCCACCCTGGCCTGGGTCACGCTTGCTTGCGTGAACAGCATCCTACCCGCCGAAGATGAACAAAATATGAATACATCATTCTGGCCGGGAGACATGCCAGGGCGGTGTAAAGTCCGGCGGGCAGTCGAAATGCAATGCCGCACCGCCAGCCGGGTCGGGCAACGCCAGCCGCGCCGCGTGCAGCAGCAGGCGGCTGGCGCGCTGGCGGTGGGGGCCGCCGTACAGTTCGTCGCCCAGAATCGGGTGTCCCAGCGCGGCCATGTGGACCCGCAACTGGTGTGAGCGGCCGGTGACCGGCGTCAGCGCCACCTGGCTCACGTCGCGCGCCGGGTCGTAGCCCAGGCAGCAGTAATGGGTGAGCGATGGCTTGCCTGTTTGATGATCGACCATTTGGCGCGGGCGGTTTGGCCAGTCGGTGATCAGCGGCAGATCGATGCTGCCGTGTGGATCGGCCAGCCGGCCGGCCACGATGGCCAGATAGGTCTTGTCGACCTGCCGTTCGCGGAACGCTGCCGACAGCGCCCGCTGCATCTGCGGCCCGCGTGCCAGCAACAACAGGCCCGAAGTGGCCATGTCCAGCCGGTGCACGATCAGCGCATCGGCAAACTGCGCCTGCACCCGGCTGATTGCACAATCGTCTTTCCCCGCTCCGCGCCCCGGTACCGACAGCAACCCGGCTGGTTTGTTGACCACCAGCCAGTCTGGCGTTGCCGCCAGCAGCCAGCCGGGGTCGAGGGCAGGGGGCGTGTAAGCGTCGGCGTTGGTGGCAGGCATGGCGGGCAGCAGCGAAAAGCCGCCATTGTAACGGCAAACCCCGCCGCCGGTGGCTGGGCACCGGCCTGCGTGGCAATAACCAGAGCGGCGTCCAGCCCGGCCTGCAAGGCGCGCTGCTATGGGCTGGTAGCCAGGCCGGCGGCAGGATGTGAGCGGCGGTGGGGCGGGGAGAGGATGGCGTGGGCGCCTTGTTCAGCGATCATGACGGTCGGGGCATGGATGTTGCTGCCGGTGATGGTGGGCATGATCGACGAATCAATCACCCGCAGCCGTTCGACGCCGTGTACTTGCAGGGCGCTGTTGACCACGGCCATGGCGTTGTTGCCCATCGGGCAGGTGCCGGCGGTGTGGTAGACGGTTTCGACGTGCTGGCGAATCCAGTGCCGCAGGGCTGCATCGCCTTGCACTGCGGGGCCGGGGCTTTCCTCGCCGCCGTGAAACGCCTGCAGTGCGGGCTGGGCGAGAATCTGCCGCCCCAGTTGCACGCCACGCACCAGGGCATCCAGCTCGTGTTCGTGCTGGAAATAGCCGGCCTCGATTCGTGGGGCGGCAAACGGGTCGGCGCTGCGCAGCAAGACCCGGCCACGGCTTTGCGGGCGCAGGTGGCAGATGTGCAGTACGAAACCCGCCCGGGTCGGGGTGAACAGGCCGCGGCCGTGCGGCTGCATGCGCACGGCGGCGAATTGCAGTTGCAGGTCGGGGATCGGCTCGGCAGGGTGCGAGCGGACAAAGCCGCCACAGTCAGTGGGGGTGAATACAAACGGCTTTTGCCACAGCATGCGGCGGAAAAAAGCCAGTGTGCTGCGTTGCGGGGCGATGGCCATCGAGCTGCGCGAGCGATCCAGGCAGCGGATGATAATATCCGGGTGGTCTTGCAGGTTTTCGCCCACGCCGGGCAGGTGATGCACGAGCGGAATGCCGTGGGCGCGCAGTTCGGCCGCGGGGCCGATGCCGGACAGCTTGAGCAGCTGCGGCGAGTTGATGACGCCGGCGCTGAGGATCACTTCCTGGCGGGCGACCAGGGTGTCGCGTCGGCCACGCGGGCCGTTGCAGCTGATTTCCACTGCGCAGGCCCGCTTGCCGTCAAACAGGATGCGGGTGGCCTGGGCGCCGATCAGGATGGTCAGGTTGGACCGGCTGCGCACCGGATCGAGAAAGCCGTAGGCGCTGTTGGCGCGCTGGCCGTCCGGGGTCTGGGTCACTTGAAAGAAGCCGCAGCCTTCCTGGCTGGCGCCGTTGAAGTCGTCGTTGCGCGGCAGGCCGGCTTCGGCGCACGCTGCGACAAAGGCGTGGCTGACGGGAAAACGGAATGTGGTGTCGACCACGTCCATTTCTCCCTGGGTGCCGTGCCAGCGGTCGGCGCCACGCTGCTGGCGTTCGGATTGGCGGAACCACGGCAGCACGCTGGCGTAATCCCAGCCGGGGTTGCCCAGTGCGGCCCAGCGGTCGTAATCGTGCGGGTGGCCACGGGTGTAGATCATGGCGTTGATCGAGCTGGAGCCGCCCAGTGCCCGGCCGCGCGGCCAGAAAAAACGCCGTTGGCCAGTGGCGGCGTCGGGTTCGGTATGGTAGCGCCAGTTGAAGCGGCGGCTGTTCATCAGCAGCAGCATGTTCAGCGGATTGCAGTTGCGAATCCAGTAATGGTGGTCGCTCGGTCCGGCTTCCAGCAGGCAGACGCGGTGCTGCGGGTTGGCCGACAGCCGGTTGGCCAGCACGCAGCCGGCCGAGCCGGCACCAATGATGATGAAATCGAAACTGCGGTCAGCAGGCATGGCAGTGGTCATTACGGCGCAATCTTGCGTTTCAGCGCACGCGTCAGCGGTAGCGGCAAGCTCGGCAGCGAGCGCAGCACCCACGGCAGCACCTTGCGTTTCACGCCGTTCAGCGATTCCGGCACGATGGCTTCGATCAGGTGCGGGCCGGGGTGGCTTTGCGCGTATTCCAGCGCTTTCACCAGTTCTTCTGCCGTGCTCACCCGTACTGCGTGTACGCCCATGCCCTGCGCCAGTTGCGCGAAATGGATCACCGGGCCGCTGATATCCAGCTGCGACTTGGCCTTGGCGCCGATCGATTCGGCCCCAACACGCTCCAGCTCGATGTTGAGCACCGAATAGGTGGCGTTGTTGAAAATGATCGAGGTAACGTTCAGCTGCTCGCGCGCCATCGTCCACAGCGCCTGGATGGTATACATCGCCGTGCCGTCACCGATCAGCGCCAGCACCGGCCGATCCGGGCAGGCAATCGCCGCGCCGACCGCATTCGGCAGCCCCTGGCCGATGGCACCGCCGGTAAGGGTGATCAGATCATGGCGCGGCGCACCGGCGGTCATCGCCGACAACATCAAGCCCGAGGTGATCGACTCATCGACGATGATGGCGTTATCCGGTAACAAATGGCCGATGGCCTTGCACACCTTGGCCGCAGTGAGCTTGCCGCGCGGCCGGCCGGGGCGTTGCAGTGGCTGCAATTGCGGCGAGACATTGCTCGCGCCGAGTTGTTGCGCCAGCTTGTTGAGGCTGGCCGTGGTATCCTGCTCGGCGCTCGCCAGCGTGTGTACCTGACAGCCCTCCGGCACCAGATCACTCTGCTTGCCGGGGTAGGCAAAAAACGACACCGGTGACTTGCTGTCGACCAGAATCAGGTGTTTCACATCCGCCAACTGTACCCCGGCCAGCTCGGCCAGATAGGCAATCCGCTCCACAGCCGGCAAGCCAGCACCACGCTCGATACGGGTGGGGAAGGTTTCCGCCAGCAGGGTGACGCCACTATGCGTGGCAATCCGCGCCGCAGCCAGCAGGCTCGGCTCGCGCAAGGCGCGGCCGCCAAGCAGCAGCGCGACGTTTTCGCCGGAGCGGATGGCGTTGACCACCGCAGCCACCGCGGCATCGTCGGCCACCGGCAACGCAGCGGGCGGCGGCACCGGACATGGCATGCCACCTTCGCCCCACGACACATCCGCCGGCAGGATCAGCGTGGCCACCTGCCGCTGGCGTGCTGCAGCAATCGCATCGGCGGCATCGCGGCACAGATCTGCGGTGCTTTGCGAAGTGCGCACAAAGCCCGGCGACACATTGCGTGCCACGGTTTCGATATCCGATTGCAGTTGGGCATCGTATTTGACGTGATAGGTGGCGTGGTCGCCGACGATGTTGACCACCGGCACTTTGCCCTTGCGTGCGTTGTGCAGATTGGCCAGGCCGTTGCCGAGGCCGCAGCCCAGATGCAGCAAGGTGGCGGCCGGTTTGTCGGCCATGCGTGCGTAGCCGTCGGCAGCGCCAGTGGCCACACCTTCAAACAGCGCCAGCACCGCGCGCATTTTCGGTTCGCTATCCAGCGCGGCGACAAAATGCATTTCGCTGGTGCCCGGGTTGCTGAAACACACTTCGATACCGGCATCCGCCAGCGTTTTCATCAGGGCTTGTGCGCCATTCGGCATGGGAGGTCTCCTCAGTTAATCGGGGCGGGCGATGCGGCATAAGCCGGCGCAGGCGCAAAGCGGCGCACCGTCAGCGCAAACAGCAGCCCGCCGACGTACATGGTCACACCATACAAGGCGCCGGGAATGGCCATCGCGTCTTCCTTCAGCACCGAGCTGGCGATCACCAGCGCCAGTGCGGCGTTTTGCACCGCGGTTTCGATGCCGAGCGTGATCGCCTGGCTGCGTGACAGCCGTACCAGCCACGCCATGCCAAAACCGATGGCCAGCATGCCGAGATTCAGCGTCAGCGCAAACGGCGCCAGCGAAACGATGTGGTTGC
>CAZBWH010000083.1:0-10713 GCA_964495595.1 uncultured Burkholderiales bacterium
GTTCAGCATGGGTACCGTCTGTTCCAATGCTGATGCCACGCTCGCCTCAAGGGCTTCGTTGATCAGTCGCATGCTGTTTAGCAATAGCAGCGACAACAGCACCACCTCGACTACCGTGCTTGCCAGCAACAGACGGCTGCGCAACGTGCGCGGCAATGGCAAGCGCCAAGTCATGGCAAGAACTCCCGGACATCGTTACGCAAGTCTGGCAGCAAATAATCCCACGAAGATAAGTCTGCCGCCTCGATAGGTACCAGGTTCATTCCCCTTCCCTGCAGGAAATTCATGCCGGCCTCACTGTATGGAAACTCGTCCAGCGCGGCCCGCAAGGCGGCAAGCCTGGCTGCAGGCATACGGGGGTGGGCGACAAAAACCAGACTGGTAACGCTGGCCGTACTGCCCAGAATCCGCATGCTGGACCGGATATCCTGCGGCATGCGCTCGAATACCGTTCGGGATGTCGCTGCAGCCCCCTCTCTGGCGCCGGCAAGCGCCAGCACCGCATTGTTGTCGGTGTTGTAATAACGCAGCTTGAGTTGCTGGCGGGGAACCAACCCCTGTGCCTGCAGATATCGCTCGACCTGTAATGAGACCAGCGACAAGTGATGCGGCAAATGCACCTCGCGCCCTTTCAGGTCTGCGACCACGTTAACCGGTTCGGCCTTGTTGACCAGCAGCAAGGCATAGAAATCTGTCTTGATCGCCTGCAGGGGCAAAAAACCATGCTCTTTTTGCACCAGACGCGCCAAGTGCGGGGGAACTAGGGCAAAGTCAAAATCGCCGCGCATCAACCGGCCCGTAAAGCGATGAGGATCCTGCGCGCTGGCCAGATGGATGGTTAGCGATAAACGCTGTTCAAGGAATTGCTTCAGTGGAGCATGTTCGATCAGCAGGGCGCGCGACGACAGGTAGGGCACGATACCCAGAAACATGTCAGAAGCCCTCGCCGGCAAACTCACCAAGGCAATCCACAGAAAAACGAAGACAGCTCGCACATCGTCACCCGAATCATTTTTTTGATTCTAGGCGGTGCCGGGGCAAGTTTCACGAAATTACATCCGTCTCGACCGCATGGATTGGGCCGAAACCAAGAGGGGGCGTACCAAAGAAAGATTACAGAGGGTTGCCGTGTACCCGGTTACGCCCGGACTTCTTGGCAAGATAAAGCGCCTGATCGGCGCCGTAGATCAGCATTCCCTCCGCCATCACTTCGTTAGGAACGATGGAGGACACCCCCAGCGACAAGGTGACCCAAGGAGAAACATCTGATCCTGCATGAGGCAAGGCAAGCGACTGGACGGCTGCGCACATCGCCTCGGCAATGAAAACGGCACCGGCCAGCGTAGTGGCGGGTAACAGAACGACGAACTCCTCCCCTCCATAGCGCGCCAGCAAATCGGCCGGGCGCCGCAATGACTTTGCCAGCGCCCGTGCCACTTTCCGCAGGCAGTCATCCCCAGCCTGATGGCCATACAAATCATTGAATTGCTTAAAATGATCGACATCGGCAAAGATCAGCGCCAGCGGCTCACGGCGCCTTACCGAGAGGCGCCACTCCTGCGTCAGGTATTCATCAAAGCTGCGGCGGTTGGCGATTCCAGTCATGCCATCCTGGCTGGCCTTGCGCATCAGTTCACCATTGGCAGCGGTAAGCTGCCGGTTGGTTTGCTCGGACTCTTTCCTGGCTTGCTCCAGACGCGCCAGAGCCGCTTTCAACTGGTGCTCCACCGACAGCCGCAAGGTGATGTCGCGAGCCACGTAAGCGGCTCCGACCACCTCGCCTACTTCGTCACGAATCGGACTGTATTTGACCTCATACTGGATCGTAGCATCGCCAATAGCCATAGATTCGATGTTGACCGACATGTCGCCGGCCAATGCACGCTGAATCGACACCAGTGCGTCGGCCATATGCTGCGGATCATCTGCCAGATGAATCAGCAAGTTAAGCCCCAGCGAGACTGGCTGCTGCAGGTGTTGCTCGAATGTTTGGCGAAAGGCACGGTTGAATGCGATCAGACGGAAATCGGGATCAAATGCAGCAATCAAGTCATCGCTACCTTCGATAATGCCGTACAGCCGGTTATGCAGCACCCGCAACGCAGCCAGGGATTGCTGCAGCTGCGCCTCGGCTTGACGACGGGCGGTCATGTCACGCAGGGCAAGCAGGGCAACCGGCTGGCCGTCCTGAACGATGATGCTGAACGCCGCCTCCATCCATCGGCATTGCCCATCGGCACTGAGCAACACCACCTCCTGTGGATACGCCAGGCCTGCCTGAATGGCAGCAAACAGTTCGGGCCAGGGCAACAATGCACTGTTACATGGCTGGTCGGCCAACAAATCCTCCAAAGGCAAGCCAGCCAGATACGGGTGGGCATATCCGAGCTCAAGCATCATTTCCCGGTTAGCGTCCACAATCTGCCCCCGCTGGTTAACCAGCAGCAGCCCATCGCGGGCAAGCTCGAACAGCGCCTTGAAGCGCTCGGTTTCCCGCCGGTCGGCCTCGGCTTGCAATCTGGCCGTCACATCGCGGCTGACGCCGACGATCAGCGATTTGCCCGGCCCCAAGTCGAACAGGCGGGCAAACATCTCGAGCCAGATCCATTCGCCATTGCGGTGCAGAATCCTGAAGGTAATTGGCCGCAACGTACGTTCGGCCAGCAGATCGGCCCGCGCCAGATGAACACTGGCCAGATCGTCCGGGTGAATGTATTGAAACAACTGCAGGCCGAGCAATTCGTTGACGTGGTAGCCCAACAAGCGATGCACATTGGGCGAGATGTGTCGCAATCCGCCATCCGGGTCATGCCAACTGAAGATATCGTTGGCGTACTGAACCAGCTGATGGTAACGAGCCAGCTCGACTGGCTCCAGTTGCAACAATGCGTCAGCTACTACCGCGCCGGGCGACGGCCAAGCCCGGCCACGCAGCCAGTAATGCCAAAGCAGAACCGGCACACCGGAAAGCAAGACCAGAGCCAGCTGCAGCCAATCCGGTGCATCGATCCAGATTCCCCAAGCCAGCAGCAACATGGCCAGCCCCTGCAGCAGCAGGATTCCCCCCATGCTGAGCCGCAGGCGCACCGCGCCAGCCGGCGCTGCCGATGCAAAAGTAGTCAAGACAGGCTGCTCGACATACTGCTTTCCATTCATCCGTGCAGTGGGTCTTGGCCCAGTTGCGGCTTACATGATCTCGGCAGCGGTCATGGTCAATGACCCCGCCTCGACATTGACCCGCACCCGGCTGGCGACAGTATCAGACGGGACACTCAGGCCGGTCATTTCTGCCAGCTTGAAGAAGTCGATCACCATGTTATTGGACAGCACATACACCACCGAGAATCCTCGCGTACCGGTATTCAGGTATTTCATCCAGCCAAGGCTCTCCGGTTTGATCAGGTTGTCCAGCATATAGCTCTGATCGAACAGGCGAGTCACTGCGGCGAACCGGGTATCGGTCTCACGACCAAGTTGCTCGGCGATGGTTTCCGACAAGGTGAGGCCGGAGATGGGGCCGGTCGTACACTCCACCATGACCGGTGTACGCTGGCTGTAGTCCGACCAGATTTCCGAAGCAGAGAATACACCGCCGCCTGCGATCGACACCACGTTCTTGACGCCGTTGAGCCGGACATGATCCAGCAGTTCGGTCTGTTGCACCCGGTAACCATCCCAGCCATCGGCAGTCAGCAGGTATTCCCGACGGACGGCTTGATCGTAATCCGGCTCCTTGGTCAGGTTGAGCGGCAGGCGCAACATGGCCGATTCGCCGGCGATGACATTCCAGACCACGCCCGGCTTGGTCAGCTCTTCCTTTAGCCAGGACATCTGCCCGTCGCCGACGATTTTCTGGGCGCTGGTGCCATTGCGGGCCAGCTCGGTGGTCGTCACCAGGTTTCGGCTGCCAATCGGCCCGGTCAGGTTAAGCGGCTCATGCGGCAGCGACTCGCTGATTGCGTGATCAGTGCGCTGCAAGCGCTGTTCGGTAAGAACCAGGTTCAGCAGGTTTCCAAAACGGAAACTGCGATTCAGCCTGATCCTGGTAAAGTCGGTATTGTTGGGATCGTAACTGACGTCACCCCAATCCAGTGGCATGTACTGCATCCAGGCGGCCAGGGCCGCCAGCAAACGGTCCCGCTGCTCGGCATTGCCATTGGTATAGGTTTCGTGAGCTCCCCAGCAATCGTCGCTCAGGTCTGCATCGCCCACCATCGGCAACAGGGTAAACATGCTCAACAGCTGCTGCAGCCGGTCATCGGCACGGTAAGTCTGGTGCAGATAGCGGAAGTCGGCGTAGGTTGCGGCAGCAGTGCCGATGCCTGTCACGGCCTCCCCATTGGGCAAATGCAGTTCGGTATGGCCGATTTCAACCTGCGCGCCATCCCTGCCCGGGTTGGGTACCAGACTGGTGACCGCACCTCCCAGCAGCAACAGGTAATGCATCTCGCGGAAATTGCCCTTTAACGCCAGCATCCCATCCCAGTAATTGTTGCTCCAGTCGATCCCGTGCAGAACGCCGAACGAAGTGCGGGTAACCTCGGCAGAGCTTGCCGGCAAGGTGCGGAAGCGGCCTACCGGCCGGGTGAAATCCCCTCCGGCGATGAAGCGGAAGTAATAGATGGTATCGGGTTCCAGGCCGGTGATTTTGTGATGGACGATGTAATCTTTATCCTTGCGTGCGACCAGATCGACTCCCATTGCAAGCCGGAAATCATGCTTGTCTTCAGCCATCGGCGTACGGCTCAGTTCAAGGCGAACCGGGATGTCACCCTCCACACCATCGGCACGCACCACCCGGGTCCAGAAGACACCACTGGAATGGCCGGGATCCCCGCTGGCCAAGCCCTGCGGAAACCGGAAAAGCCCGGATCCCTGGGAGTTGTCGCTGACGTTTCCGCCGGCGGTACCGGTTTTACAGCCGGCAGTTGCTGCCGCCAGCGAAGAAACGGTGAACGCACCTGCGGCAAAACGCAGAAATTGTCTTCTATCCATCTATTTGCTCCAACCCGGTGACCCAGCGTCTCCGGTCGTTTTTCATTATTGTTGCTGCCCGCTGTGACAGCCAGTCAAAAACCCATATTTCATAAAAATATGAGAAATGCATTTTTATCATAAATCCGCACGCCATTGTACGGAATTTGCACCCCCTTACCCGGCTTCGGACAGCGGGCGCCGGACAAAACCAAAACGCCGTTCCATGCAATCAGACGGCCAGCGTTGCAGTGGCAAGGTACCGATCCCGTCGCCCCGCAGATACAAGGCCAACGTATCATCACCAGACATCCAGCCGGCTAGCTGATCCGGATCAGCAATATGCCCAGCCAAATCGGTGATGAGTTCGCCAGCCTGCGCAAGATCCCGCTCATCCATGACCCCCAAGCCGCATGGACCTTGCAGCAGGAGATTGCCGGATTCATCCAGTCCTGCCGCCTGCACCGGAAACGGCTGACCGGTATGGGTCGACAATACCCACTGCGCGCCAGTGTGTGCCAGAGCGACCACCCACGGCGCAATGTCGATGGAAACGAACACCCGCTGCGGGCCATTCTGGAACAGATAGCGACCTTGTTCATCGGCAAGGTAATTGCGGCCGATGAACTGACAGATGGCAGGGTTTTGTACTTTTTCGCCGGCAATCCACCAGCGGCCACGCTGATCGAGCCTCAGCCAGCCAAACACCGCCGGCACATCCGGCCACTTGGCCATTGCACGACACACCAGATCGTCCATGTCACCCCATCCGATTCAGGCTGTGTAGTGGTGGCACAGCAAGAATGGCTTTCAGCCGCCACCAGCCTGCAGCAATCACCAGAAAACATCCTCCCAGCATGCCGGCCAAAGGCAGCCAGGGCGACGGTAACCAAGGCAGGCTGAGCAATTGATGGCTGACGGCCCACCCCAGCCCCATGGCTCCGATGCTGGCAATCATGCCGGCTAGGCAACCGATCAGGACATACTCGGCCAACATCATCTTTAACACCTGCCGCCGACTGGCACCCAAGGTACGCAGCACCGCCGCCTCATGCATCCGTTCATCCTGCGTGGTGGTGAGCGCAGCCTGCAGCACCACAATTCCTGCCAGCAAGCTGAGCGCAAATACAATCTGTACTGCCTGGACAACCCGATCCACAATCGTCTGAACCTGGCGCAGGATCAGACTGACATCGATCACCGTCAGTTCCGGGTAGCGGTTAACGAGCTTGCTGACCAGCCCCTCTGCCCCCGGCGGCAAGTAAAAACTGCACAGATAGCTACCGGTCGGCTGCTCCATACCAGGAGCGGCAATCACAAAGAAATTGACCCGGAAATTATCCCAGTCGACTTCTCGCAGGCTGGAGACCGCCGCTTCCATCGGAGAGCCTGCTAGATCAAAATGCAACGTATCTCCCAGGCGAATGCCCAAGGTCCGCGCCAGCCCCTCCTCAACGGAAAATCCGCGTGACTGGCTCTGCCGATCAAACCACCACCGTCCGGCCACAATCCGGTTTTCCGGTGGTAACGTAGTGCCCCAGGATAAATTGAACTCCCGCTCAACCAGATTGCGAGCCCGTTCATCCTGATAGCTGGCAGCACTAACCGGCCGGCCGTTGATTGCCTGCAATCTTGCCCGACCGGTTGGATAAAACAAGGGAACCGGCAACCCGGCCTGGACGAACAACTGACGAATCCCGGACAACTGGTGGGTCTGGATATTGATCATGAACCGGTTGGGCGCGTCACTTGGAACACTGCGCTGCCAGGACTGGATCAGGTCACTACGCACCAGGGTCAACACCAGGGCAGCCATCAACCCCAGGCTAAGCGCCATGATCTGCAACAAGGTCAAGGTCCGATGGCGGCTGAGATGAGCCAGTCCGTACCGCCACCCCATTCCCCCATGGCTGGACAGACGTCCAAGCATCCGCATGGACAACCAGGCCACAAACACACCCGCGGCGGCCGTCGCCGCAAACCCCAGTAAACTGAACCCGGCCAGGCGAGCATCGCCCACCCACCAGAACAACAGCCCTGCCACCGCCAGCAGGCCCAGTCCCTGTATCCAGCGCGCGGCGAGGCCGGTTGCCAGGCGCTCACGCCGCAATACTCGCAAAGTTGGCACGCCGCGCAGTTGCCAGACCGGCGGCAAGGCAAAGATCATCAATAACACAATGCCAATCAGCCAGGCTTGTCCGGCAACCCACAGACTCGGCTCGGGTATGGGCGCTTTGATCGCCCCTCCAAGAAGTGACGCCAAACCGGACTGCAGCAACCAGCCAGCCCCCACTCCCACTCCGCCCGCCAGCACACCCAGGCAGGCAAACTGGCTGACAAAGTTGGCGAACAGCCAGGTCTGACTTGCTCCCAGGCAACGCATGACTGCGGCGGGGTCAAGATGCCGTTCAACATAGCGGCGGGTCGCCATGCCAATGGCCACTAGCGCCAACACCACCGTCACCATCGACGATACGGCCAGGAAACGCTTGGCGCGGGCAATGGCATTTCTGACCTCGGGCCGGGCATCTGCTGCGCTTTCCAGTTTTTCACCCCGGCCAAGCACGGGCTCCACCGCATGACGCCAGGCGGCAATCCGGGCTTCCGGCCCGGCCAATTGCAGGCGGTAGCGGGCTCGGCTGCCGGTAGTCAGCAAGCCGGTGGCTGGCAAGTCCCGGTCGCTGATCATGATCCGTGGCACAAAGCTGAATACATCGAACGAGGCATCAGGCTCGCTCACCACCTCTCCCGCCACCTGCAAGCGAAGGTCGCCCAGCCAGACAGACTCTCCCAGCTTGATGCCGGTTCGTTGCAGGAATGACGGATCAACCCAGACCACGCCAGATGGTGGCCCCTTGCTGGCGTAGCCTTTGACAGTGCGAACATCCAGCCTGCCCACCAAAGGATAACGATCGCTCACGGCTTTTACCGTCACCAACTGCACACCACGCTGATGGCGCGCCATACTGTTAAAAACAGTGGTACGTGCCAGCAGCAGATGTTGCCGGCCGGCCAGATCGCTCATCGCATCCGGCACCGGATGATCACTGATCACCGCCAGATCTGCAGCCAACAGCTGCGCAGCCTGAACCTGCAGCCCCCGCTCGACCCGCTCGGCAAACAGGTTGACAGCGGTCACGGCGGTCATTGCAATGGTCAGCGCGGCAGCAATCGCATTCAACTCACCCGCTCGCAGATCCCGCAACAACATCCGCAGGGCAAACCGCAACAGGATCATCGAGCCTCCTGGATCAACCGTCCGCCAGCCAGAGCGATTTGCCGACTGCAGCGACCCGCCAGCTGTGTGTCATGAGTCACCAGCACCAGCGTCACTCCTTGCTGCTGGTTTAGCCCGAACAATAAATCGATGATCTGCGCCCCGGTTGTCGTATCAAGATTGCCGGTTGGTTCGTCAGCAAACAGCACCTGTGGCCGCCCTGAAAAGGCACGCGCCAACGCCACCCGTTGCTGCTCGCCACCTGACAACTGTCGCGGATAGTGGCCCAAGCGGGCTGACAAACCGACCCGCTCAAGCCAGGCGGTTGCCAGAGACACAGCATCCGGCTTGCCTGCCAACTCCAGGGGAAGCATCACGTTTTCCAGCGCAGTAAGGGCCGGCAACAGCTGGAAAGACTGGAAAACAAATCCGACGTGCTGCGCCCGCAAACGTGCCCGACTGTCCTCGCCCAAAGCAGACAATTCTGATCCTGCCAAATGAACCGACCCAGAACTGGGCAAGTCTAGTCCCGCCAGCAACCCCAACAGGGTCGACTTGCCAGATCCGGAAGCACCAACGATGGCCAGGCTCTCCCCTGCATTGACGGACAACGACACGTCCTGCAGGATATCCAGAGTCTGGCCACCCAGTGCAACTTGCTTGCCCAAGCGCCTTGCCTGCACAATCGGTTCTGACACAGAAACCATTGCGGCGGGAGCGACACCACTCATGAGAGTTATCATTTCAATCATTATCGGTTGGCTGATGGCAGGCATCTTACACGCAGCCCCGGTCATTCTGGTATATGGCGACAGCCTCAGTGCGGGCTACGGGCTGCCCGCCGGAAAAGGATGGGCCAATCTGCTGGCAGAGCGGCTCAACGGCCGCTACCGCGTCGTCAACGCCAGCCTCAGTGGAGAGACTACAGCTGGCGGACTGGCGCGGCTGGAGCACACTCTGGCAGAGCACCGTCCGGCAGTGGTTTTGCTTGCTCTGGGCGCAAATGACGGCCTGCGGGGGCTACCGATAACAATGGCCGAGCAGAACCTCGATCAGATGCTCAAGCGCATCCGGCAGAAACGAGCCCACACACTGCTGATTGGCATGCATCTCCCCCCCAATTACGGAGCGACGTACACCCACAGCTTTGCACAGATGTACAAGACACTGGCCGAGCGCAACCGGGTAGTGCTGGTGCCGTTCATGCTGGAAGGATTTGCCAGCCAGCCGGAATTCTTTCTGGCAGACGGCATTCACCCGAATGTACAGGCACAGCCGTTCATCCTGAAAACACTGGAAGGCAAACTGGCCACCTTACTGGAAACGGCGCGCCCGGCTCACTCGAAACGGTAGGCAAGCCCCAGAGAGGCGGAAGGAGTCCACTTGAAGGAAGCACCTGGCGCAGTAGCCATCTGGTTGATGCGCTCCTGCTCGCGCTCATGGTCAAGCTTTGACTGAAGGGTAGGATTGTTACGGGCAAAACTGATGCTGGCTTCCCGGCCTTGCTGACGCAGGCCGATATCGGCAACTAGATTCATGCCGACCGCCTTCTGGGTGCTGCGGTTCAGGTCGAACCCGACCACTGGAGCCAGCTTGCCCAGCGTTACCTGGCCTGCGCTGACAACCGCTTCTGCCAATTCGGAAACCTGCCGCCCGAACATGCGGGCAAAACCGGCCAACCGACTGTCGGCCGGGCCCAACGGGCCCGACCGAACAGCAAGCGTTGCATTCTCTGACGCAACATTATTATGTACCGGGGCTTTGATCCCCATATGCCGCTTCACTGTATTGAATACCGACGGCGCAAACGAAAGCTCCTCGTCTGCCGCCACCGGCGCCCCATCAGCGCCGGGCAGCATTGACTGCTCTGCGAACATCACAGTTGCCTGCTGCTCAGGCCCGACAATTTCCACGTCTTCTTTACAGCCAAGCAAGCCGGCAGATGCGCTTCCTGCCAACAGCCACAGCCCCATAGAAATTGCCGTAAGGCGTAGTGTCACGGTGTCTCCTCACAACAATAATGCGGTGGATTCAATTTTTAATAATAGTCACTCACCGCACTCCTACAACTGGTATAGAGTTTAGAGTCTACACTCAAATATGTCAACGGCGTATCATGGAATTTTAGTGAACGATCCGTAAGGAAGAATCAACTGACCGATCAGATCCTTCTCCGGGGCCGGCCTGAGCGAAGCTCCGATTGTTGTGTAAAATGCAATCATGCTCAACGATCGCTCGCAAATCCTGCTCAAGACCCTGGTTGAACGTTATATTGAAGACGGTCAGCCAGTCGGCTCGCGCACGCTGTCAAAACATTCCGGGCTCGACTTGTCAGCGGCCAGCATCCGCAACGTCATGGCCGACCTGGAAGAGATGGGTTTCATCACCAGCCCGCACACGTCGGCCGGACGCATTCCAACCCCCAAAGGGTATCGGTTCTTTGTTGACACCTTGTTGACTGTCAAACCACTGGATTCAGATGACGTGATGCAGTTGGAAGACCACTTGCATCCAGACAATCC
>CAZBWH010000083.1:10813-12307 GCA_964495595.1 uncultured Burkholderiales bacterium
GCCGGATGTTGAGCCGAATCGCCGCAGACAGCGTCCTGCTGCTGCATTTCAGCTTCATTCTGTTCGTGCTGTTGGGCGCCCTGCTGCAGTTGCGCTGGCCCAGGGCAATCTGGGCCCATCTTGCGGCCGTTGCCTGGGGGATTTATATCGAGGCCAGCGGCGGCATCTGCCCGCTGACCTGGCTGGAGAACGATTTCCGCCGCCAGGCCGGGCAAACCGGCTACGCCGACAGCTTTGTCGAACACTATCTGCTGCCACTGATTTATCCCGCCGGCTTGACCCGTGAACTGCAATGGCTGTTTGCCGCGCTTGTACTGCTTCTGAACCTGGCACTTTATGGCTGGCTATTCTGGCGCCGACGTAGGCTCTGTTGACATAAGCTTCGCGGATCGCGTTTCCCCGCTTTGGGACCTGATCCAAGGAGCAAAGCGTGCAGTGTAGTCATCTACACAAACGGTTTGCGACGCCGGGGCAGGCCCCAAAGCGGGGAAACCCGCAGGGCCGAGCCGATTTTTGCGGCCATCCGACGTTGTGGCTCGCTGAAATAGCTCGCTATTCGGCACTCGCCGCGCCTTGGCTGGCCGCAAAACTCGGCCCGGCGCGACCGCGAAGCTTATGTCAACAGCGCCTAATGGCAGCAGATGAAGTCAGCACAAAAACAAACGGCGCCTGTTGGCGCCGTTTGTTTTTGCGGTAGCGTAATGCTCAAGCCAGATATTGATCCATGCGGCGCAAGGTTTCGTCCTTACCAATCAGAGCCAATGTCGCATCCACCGACGGTGTCTGCGTGGTGCCACACACCAGTGCCCGCAACGGCATGCCGACCTGGCCCATTTTCACGCCCTGCTCCTTGCAGAATGCCTTGATCAACGCGCCGATCGCTTCGGTGGTCCAGTCACTGCTTGCCAACTGGCCACGGAGGGTTTTCATCAGCGCCAGCGAGGCTTCGGTCATATGCTGCGCGCGAACGTCGTCGTGCGGATGTAATTGGCGATAGAAGTAGACACAGGCATCGGCCAGCTCGACCAGTGTCGACACCCGCTCCTTGACCAGCGCAATCACATCCGCCAATTGTGGACCTTTGCTGACATCACACTCACGTTCGGCCATCCAATGAGTAATCAACTCGGCCAGACGCTGATTGTCGGCCGCCTTGATGTGTTGCTGGTTCAGCCACAGCAGCTTGTCCTTGTTGAAACGCGCCGGCGAGGGGCTGACTGCTTCCAGCGAGAACCATTCGACAAACTCGCCCATTTCGAAGAATTCGGCATCGCCGTGGCCCCAACCGAGGCGTGCCAGATAATTGAGCATTGCTTCCGGCAGGAAACCCATGCCGGCATAGTCGACCACGCTCACCGGATCGCGGCGTTTGGACATTTTCTGGCCGTCTTCGCGCAGGATCATCGGCAGGTGCGCATAAGTCGGCAGCGGCGCGCCGAGTGCGGCGAGGATGTTGATCTGGCGCGGGGTGTTGTTGACGTGGTCGTCGCCACG